>NZ_JBEAJW010000031.1:0-101422 GCF_040064295.1 Klebsiella sp. JB_Kp031 | reverse complement strand
CCGGCGGCTCGCTTGCCGTTGTTCCGTGTCAGTGGAGGCGCATTATAGGGAGTTCTGAGACGTTGACAAGCCCTGTTTTCAAAAAATTATTCAACCGTCTCTTTTTTGTGCAAAACGCCGTTAAAGCGGTAATTTTTCCAGCGTCGAGAAGCCATAGCGATGCAAAACGGGTAAAAGTTGTTCCGTTTCTGCCGTCAACGCCATGCAGAATGCTTTATTCTCGTCGCTGGACTTCGCATCCGGCGCTTCATGCTCTAACAGCCAGGCGGTGCGACGGGCAATCGCCGCGCCGGAATCAATCAGCCGCGTGCCTTCCGGCAGAACGCGCTGCAGCTCCTCCTGTAAAAGAGGAAAATGGGTGCAGCCCAGCACCACCGTATCCGGCGGCTCCTGCATCCGCAGCCACGGGCGCAGGATACGGCGCAGCTCTTCTAACGGCACAGGCTCGCCGTGCAGCTTCGCTTCCGCCAGCTCCACCAGCTCCGCCGACCCCAGCATCTCAATCCGACATTCATTGGCAAAGCGGTCGATCAGCTCACGGGTATAAGGACGCTTTACGGTACCGCGCGTCGCCAGCAGACCAACAATGCCGTTCGCCGTTAAGCGGGCGGCGGGCTTGATCGCCGGCACCACGCCAACAACGGGGAAGGCGAACTTTTCACGCAGGGCAGGCAGGGAGACGGTACTGGCGGTATTGCAGGCGATCACCGCCAGCGCCAGGGGATAACGCTGCTGGACAGCAGTGACGATTTCCACAACGCGCTCAACGATAAACTCCTCGCTCTTCTCGCCATAGGGGAAGGCAACGTTATCGAAAGCATAGATGTAATGCAGATTCGGCAGCAGCTGCCGAATCTCATTATAAACCGACAACCCACCGACGCCGGAATCAAACACCAGCACGGTGGGACGTGGATCAGAAGGTGTAGCTGCCAGACAAGGTGTATTCCCGTCCTGCAGATTGGTAGCCATAAACTGTCTCGTAATCTTTATCGAACAGGTTGGCTATTTTACCACGAACTGTCAGGTGTGAGGTGACGGGATACGATAAACCGACATCCCAGAGGCTCAACCCACCCATATTGACGGTACGCGAATTGTCGTAATCATAATCGTAGCGCTTGCCGATGTAGTGATACGTCACATCCCAACCCAGATCGTAGACCTGGCCGTTCAGCTCGTATTTCACCTGCTGCTTCGCCCGGCGATAGAGGATCTTGTTAGTTTCATCATCGCGAGGGTCAACATACTGCAGCGTCAGATGGTGCTCCACCGGCCCTGTGGTGACATTTCCCGTCCACTCCAGCCCCTTGATCGTCGCCGACTTGACGTTGTAATAGGCGTTGTTGTCGTAATCGATGAGGTTTTGAATCTCATAGCGATACGCGGAGAGACGCCAGTCGACCGGCCCCGTTAACCCTTCAAGGCCCGCTTCCCATTGCTTCGACTCCTCTGGCTTCAGGTTCGGGTTAGAGGCGATGCCAAAGCGTTCTGCGCCGTACTGCTGCCCGAGGGAGGGGGCGACGAATCCTGTGCCGTACGAGAGCGTTGTCCGATAACCGTCGATAAATTCCCAGCCTGCCGCCGTCTGCCAGGTACCGTGCCAGCCAAACTGCTCGTCATGATCCTCACGGCCGGAAGCTTCCAGCGTCACGCTGTCAATCTGCTGCTGGCCCGTCAGATAAAGACCGGTGGTATCGCGCTTATACACGTCGGTATTGGTCGTTCCGCTGGATTTCAGCTTCTCCTGTTTCCAGTCTACGCCGCCGCTCACCGCGCCATGGCCCACCACAACATTATTTCCCCACTGGATATAGCGCTGTTCCATATCATCCAGGGTGGTGCCCGCGGCATAGCGGCCAGCGTCGCTGCTGTAGTTGTAATCTTTAATACGCTGATAGTTCGCAATCAGCTGGGAGGAGTAAATTCCGGAGTGGTAGTGCAGACCGGTATCCCAGGATTGGGTATAGGACTGATCTTCATCGTTTCCACCTGCGTAGCCCCAGTTACCCTGGTCATAGTCAGCATTGGCGGAATAACCATAGCCGCGGAAGAATCCCGAGAAGTTATCATCGAACTGATGCTGTACCCCGCCCCACAGCATTTTATTGCGGTAGCCGTCGCGATCGCTGTCGCCGCTATAAGAGGAGTTCGGCTGGACGTTAAATCCTTTGGTGGTCTGATAGGCGCCGGCAGCGGTAACCAGCGTATCGCCAAACCGCTTGTTGAAGGCGCCATCATAGGACTGATAGCCGTTCGTTCCCGCGCCGGCGTTGATCTGCGAACGCTCAGCGTCGGTCATGGTGATAATGTTCACCACCCCGCCGATCGCTCCGGAGCCATACACCGCGGAGCGCGGGCCGCGGATATATTCCACCCGCTGGACCAGAGAGATAGGGATCTGACTGATATCCACGCCGTTGGAGATCCCCGGACGCGCCATCGGCACACCGTCGATCAGCACCAGCACGTGGCGAGCCTCCGTCCCCCGAACATACAGCGAAGCGCTCTGCCCCATGCCGCCGTTGCGGGCAATATCGACCCCGGGAAGACGACGCATGACATCGTTTAAATCTTTGGACTGCCAGCGATCGATGTCATCACGCGTCACTATATCGGTCGGCGCCAGCACGGTATTGACCGGCTGTTGAAAACGGTTTGCTGTCACCACCAACGTATCTGAATTGCTATCCTGCGCCCAGCCGGAAAATGCCGTGACGGATAAGGCCGTCATCAGCGAAGCTTTTTTAATCATTGTAAAAGCATCCGAAACAGAAAAAGGATGCCGCAGGTTTTATCAGTTGCTCGCGACGATAAAACCCAGTGCGACGTATTCCGGCAGGTCTTCGGGCTTGGAGGCTGTTTCAAGAAATAATGACTTCCCACGGCTAACCGCAGTGTCTGCACCGAGTGCGCTCATTTCTCACCTTCCTTACCGCTGCGCGTCAGCCCCAGATTTCCACTGGGTTCCCTTTTAACTCACAGGACCGGTAGGCGAATGCTACAATCAGAATCATATAGATGTCCAGACTGCTAATTATATTTCCCGCGGCATTCGAGGCTGGACATCCCCGGCGCTTTCCCTACAATCCCCGCGTACTTATTTTATTCAGGATACATCATGACCCCCGAACACCTTCCTACCGAACAATACGAAGCGCAACTGGCAGAAAAAGTCGTCCGTTTGCAAACCATGATGGCGCCTTTTGCCGCGCCGGTTCCGGAAGTGTTTCGTTCGCCGGTCAGCCACTACCGTATGCGCGCCGAGTTCCGTCTGTGGCACGATGGCGACGACCTGTACCATATAATTTTCGATCAGCAGACCCGGTCGCGGATTCGCGTTGACAGCTTCCCGGCCGCCAGCGCGCTCATCAATCAGCTGATGACCGCCATGCTGGAGGGCGTGCGCAACAATCCCGTCCTGCGCCATAAGCTGTTCCAGATTGACTATCTGACCACCCTCAGCAATCAGGCGGTCGTCTCGCTGCTGTATCATAAAAAGCTGGACGATGCCTGGCGTGAGCAAGCGGAGGCGCTGCGTGACGCCCTGCGAGCCCAGGGGCTCAATGTGCATCTGATTGGTCGGGCGACCAAAACTAAAATCGAGCTCGATCAGGATTATATAGATGAACGTCTGCCGGTTGGCGGTCGGGAGATGATCTACCGTCAGGTGGAAAACAGCTTTACCCAACCGAACGCGGCAATGAACATTCAAATGCTGGAGTGGGCGCTGGATGTCACCAAAGGAGCGACCGGCGACCTGCTGGAATTGTACTGCGGCAACGGTAACTTCTCGCTGGCGCTGGCGCGTAATTTCGATCGCGTCCTGGCCACCGAAATCGCCAAACCGTCGGTGGCGGCGGCGCAGTACAACATCGCCGCCAACCATATCGACAACGTGCAGATTATCCGCATGGCGGCTGAAGAGTTTACTCAGGCGATGAACGGCGTGCGTGAGTTTAACCGGCTGCAGGGTATCGATCTGCAAAGCTATCAGTGCGAGACCATTTTCGTTGATCCGCCGCGTAGCGGGCTGGACAGTGAAACGGAAAAAATGGTGCAGGCCTATCCGCGTATTCTGTACATTTCGTGCAACCCGGAAACGCTGTGCCGCAATCTGGAAACGCTAAGCCAGACGCATAATGTTACCCGGCTGGCGCTGTTCGACCAGTTCCCGTATACCCATCACATGGAATGCGGCGTGCTGTTGACCCGGAAATAGGCCAAAAAAAACCGGCAACGTCATATTGCCGGTTTTTTATCACTGGCGGCTTATTCGGCTGCCGTATTTTTGCGGTTACGCATCTTGTAGCCGATCCAGAAGACCATCACGACGGACAGAACGGCCGGGAAGAAGTTAGAGCCGATATCAGGGTACTCCGCACGCACGACGGTGCTGTACAACAGCACCCCGAGAATAAAAAAGGCGGCGGCGAGGCCCGGTAGCCCGACGGGCATACTGCGATTCTGATAGCGCTGATGCAGACAGTAGACCGTCAGCAGCAGGGATAAGATGGGGAAGACGGAAAACGGAACTATCGAACTGAACAGCGCCGCAAAGGCGCCATTAATAGATAACCCGGCAATCAGCGCCAGCAGCAGCGTACCTTTATCTTGAACTGAGTGTTTCATTGCTCGTCCTTCACGTTATTCGGAATGATGTGACATTTTTTCTTGTTCACGGCGATACCAGTAATACGCGCCTTTAGAGATCATTCTGAGCTGCAGTACCAACCGTTCTTCCAGCTGTCGGCGCTGTTCAGGGCCGACATCCAGCGCTTCCGCGCCAGCGCTAAAAACGATGGTGACCATAGCTTCAGCCTGCGCTTCGGTAAAGGCGCGCGGCATATGGTTTTCGAGTTCTAAATAGTCGGCGAGTTCCGCAATAAAGTGCTGGATCTCGCGTGCGACGGCGGCGCGAAACGCCGCAGAAGTTCCCGAGCGCTCGCGCAGCAGCAGGCGGAAGGCGTTCGGGTTGTTACCGATAAACTCCATAAAGGTCGAGACCGAGGTGCGGATCACGCTGCCGCCTTTGGCAATCCGCTGGCGCGCCTGGCGCATCAGCTGGCGCAGCATCAGTCCGCTCTCATCGACCATCGTCAGGCCTAACTCATCGACATCGCGAAAATGACGATAAAAGGACGTCGGCGCGATCCCTGCTTCCCGCGCCACTTCACGCAAACTCAGGCTGGCGAAACTCCGCTCAGCGCTAAGTTGGCTGAATGCCGCTTCCACCAGCGAACGGCGGGTTTTTTCTTTTTGTTGTGCTCTTACGCCCATCACGATGTATGAATCCTTCCAATAGCCCTGCTGGCACTATACCAGAGATTAAAACTAATCGGTTTGCCCTGGATTGTGAATGATTGTTTACGAGCCGTTTCTGCTTTTATGCCGCAAAAAAGCACAACGATAATTGGGTTAAAGCGCAGCGAATGTTATCATCGTGTTTATTTTATGTATAAAACAGGTGAGTAATGCCATGTCACACTCTTGGGATTATGATGCAATAGTGATTGGTTCCGGTCCTGGCGGCGAAGGCGCCGCCATGGGACTGGTAAAACAGGGAGCACGCGTTGCCGTCATCGAGCGCTACCATAACGTCGGCGGCGGTTGCACCCACTGGGGCACCATCCCGTCGAAAGCCCTCCGCCATGCCGTCAGCCGTATTATCGAGTTTAACCAAAACCCCCTCTACAGCGACCACTCCCGCCTTCTTCGCTCTTCTTTCGCCGACATCCTTAACCATGCCGACAGCGTCATCAACCAGCAGACTCATATGCGCCAGGGATTCTATGAGCGCAACCACTGTGAAATTCTGCAGGGCAATGCCCACTTCGTTGATGAGCATACTCTGGCGCTGGAGTGTCATGACGGCACGGTTGAGACGGTGACCGCGGAGAAATTCGTTATCGCCTGCGGCTCTCGCCCCTACCATCCGGCGGATGTCGATTTCCACCACCCGCGCATCTATGACAGCGATTCGATTCTCAGCCTGCAGCATGAGCCGCGCCATGTGATCATTTACGGCGCCGGGGTAATCGGTTGTGAATATGCGTCGATCTTCCGCGGCATGGAGGTGAAGGTCGATCTGATCAACACCCGCGATCGTCTGCTGGCCTTCCTCGATCAGGAGATGTCAGATTCGCTCTCTTATCACTTCTGGAACAGCGGCGTGGTCATTCGCCACAACGAGGAGTATGAGAAAATTGAGGGGGTGGATGACGGGGTGATCATGCACCTGAAGTCCGGCAAAAAACTGAAAGCCGATTGCCTGCTGTACGCCAACGGCCGCACCGGCAATACCGACACTCTGGCGCTGGAAAACATCGGTCTGCAGACCGACAGCCGCGGTCAGCTGAAGGTCAACAGCATGTATCAGACCGCCCTTCCGCACATCTATGCGGTTGGGGATGTCATCGGCTATCCGAGCCTCGCCTCCGCGGCGTACGATCAGGGACGCATTGCCGCCCAGGCGCTGGTGAAAGGCGAAGCCTCAGCGCATCTGATTGAAGATATCCCGACCGGGATCTACACCATTCCGGAAATCAGCTCCGTCGGGAAAACCGAGCAGCAGCTGACGGCGATGAAAGTGCCGTATGAGGTGGGTCGCGCTCAGTTTAAACACCTGGCGCGGGCGCAAATCGTTGGCATGAGCGTGGGAACCCTGAAGATCCTGTTCCATCGGGAGACCAAGGAGATCCTCGGCATTCACTGCTTTGGCGAACGCGCAGCCGAAATCATTCACATCGGCCAGGCGATCATGGAGCAGAAAGGTGGTGGTAACACCATTGAGTACTTCGTCAACACCACCTTTAACTACCCGACCATGGCGGAAGCGTACCGGGTTGCCGCGCTGAACGGCTTAAACCGCCTGTTTTAACGCCTTGTCGAAATGGCCATCCATCGTGCCGCGGATGGCCTCCGCCAGATGTTCGTAGCGGCTGCGCAGCGGTGAGCCCGGACGGTAAACCAGACCGATGGTGCGTCTTGGCTCTGGCTTAATGCACGGCAGGTAGACCACGCCATCGCGTTTTCTTTCCTGAGGCACCGCCAGCGCAGGCAGCAGGGTAATACCGCTGCCTGCCGCTACCATATTGCGCAGCGTTTCCAGGCTGGTCGCGCGGAAGTGGGTATCCTCATCCGCCCCCGCTTCAAAGCAGAAGCCCATCGCCTGATCGCGCAGGCAGTGCCCATCCTCCAGCATCAGCAGCTTTTCACCGGCCAGATCCGACATCGGCACCCGATCGCGGTTTGCCCACGGATGATCCTCATAGATAGCCAGCATCATCGGCTCATCGAACAGCGGCACCTCGATAAAGGCCTCGCTCTCTTTGACCAGCGCCAGGATGGCGCAGTCGAGCTTACCGCTGTCGAGCTGAGCCAGCAGCTGATGGGTCTGCGCTTCGTGCAGATACATTTCCAGCTTCGGGAAGGTCTGATGCAGCATCGGAATGATGTGCGGCAGCAGGTACGGGCCAATTGTCGGGATCAGGCCGATATGCAGCGGCCCGGACATGGTTTCCCCTTGTTGGCTTGCCATCTCCTTGAGCACTTTTACTTCGCGTAACACGGTACGCGCCTGATCCACCAGCAACAGCCCCGCCTGGGTAAACAGAACCTTACGGCTGGTGCGCTCCAGCAGCATGACGCCAAGCTCATCCTCCAGCTTGCGGATCTGTCCGCTGAGCGTCGGTTGGCTCACATGGCATGAGTCAGCCGCCCGCCGGAAGTGGCGGTGTTCGGCGAGCGCTACCAGGTATTCAAGATCGCGAATATTCATTATTCATCCTCCATCGCCACGATAGTCCATGGCGATAGATAGCATAGCAACGAACGATTATCCCTATCAAGTTTTCTGTTCAATAATACACCCATAAAGACGGTGAACCTCTGAAAACCACTGGCCCGTCACACTGTTTCTCTACCCGAACAACTAAAGCCAACGTGAACTTTTGCGGACCTTGCGTCCGCTTTTTTTTTGCATAAAAAACCCGGCGTCGCTGGGCTCGGCCGGGTCAGGGGGGCAGATATCTAAGGATTAGCTCAGACGGGCCTTCGCCTCGCCGATAGCCTGCGCCACCTGCTGCGGCGAGACGCCGCCTTTTGCCGCGCGTTTATCCAGGCAGGACTGCAGCGACAGGATCGGATAAACATCGTCCGCAATCACCGGGCTGAATTTCTGCAGATCGGCCAGGGCCAGCGCTTCCAGCGGTTTCCCTTGCGCAATGGCTTCCACCACCGCTTCACCGACAATATGGTGCGCCTCGCGGAACGGTACGCCTTTCGCCACCAGATAATCCGCCAGCTCCGTGGCGTTGGCATAGCCCTGCTGCGCCGCTTCCGCACAGCGCGGACGTTTTACCTGGATGCCATCCAGCACCAGGGTCGCCATATGCAGGCAGTCGAGCCAGGTATCCAGGGCGTCGAAAAGCCCCTCTTTATCTTCCTGCATATCTTTGTTGTAGGCCAGCGGCAGCCCTTTCAGGGTCATCATCATGCCGGTCAGCGCGCCCTGCACGCGACCGCATTTGCCACGGATAAGCTCCAGGGCGTCCGGGTTTTTCTTTTGCGGCATCAGCGAGGAGCCTGAGGTTACGCGGTCGGAAAGCTCGACGAAATTCGCCTCGCCGGAGTTAAAGAAAATCAGATCTTCCGCAAAGCGCGACAGATGCACCATGCCGATAGAGGCATCGGAAAGCAACTCCAGAACATGGTCACGGTCGGACACGCTGTCGAGGCTGTTTCGGGTGGCGGAGGCAAAGCCCAGCCACCCGGCCAGCTGCTCGCGGTCGATCTCATACGCCGTTCCCGCCAGCGCGCCGCAGCCCAGCGGGCTAACGTCGAGGCGCTTCAGCGCGTCCTGCAGGCGGCTTTCGTCGCGCGCCAGCATTTCGACATAGGCCAGACACCAGTGCGCGAACGTCACCGGTTGGGCGCGCTGCAGGTGGGTGTACCCCGGCATCACCGCGTCCTGGTTCTGCTGGGCCGTCTCCACCAGCGCGCTCTGCAGCTGGCGGTTCGCCGACAGCAATTCGACAACGGTATCTTTGCACCACAGTTTAAGATCGGTAGCGACCTGGTCGTTACGGCTGCGGCCGGTATGCAGTTTCTTGCCCAACTGGCCCACTTTGTCGATCAGTTTGCCTTCCACCCAGCTGTGAATATCTTCGGCATCGCTGGCGAGGATTTGCTGCGGATTGGCGCGCACCTCTTCCAGTAGCATGTTCAGCGCTTCTTCCAGCTGCTGCTGTTCAGCGGCACTCAGAACGCCGACCGTTACCAGCGCTTTCGACCAGGCGACAGAGCCAACGATATCCTGCTCCGCCAGACGATAGTCGAAGCGCAACGAGTCGTTGAACTGTTTAAACCGTTGATCTGCTGCCTGTGTAAAACGCCCGCCCCAAAGTGCCATAACATGCTTCCTTTATTCGTTAGTTCCGCCGGCGGCATTGTGCCGCTCGGCCTACGGTCTTGTAAGCCCGGCAGACGACGCGCCGCCGGGCATGAAATCTTAAGCCAGAATACGTGTGCCGATCGGCGTGCCGTTAAATAACGCCGGCAGCTGCTCGGCGTGACGCCAGGAGGCGATATCCACCGGACGACCCAGAGCACGTGCGGCGTCAAGGGCCGCATTCACTTTAACAATCATGCCGTCGGTGATAATCCCCTGCTCGATCAGTTGCTCCGCTTTCTCGGCGGTCATCTCGGCAATGCGCTGCCCTTTACCGTCGAGGATACCGCTAACGTCAGACAGCAGGATCAGATCCGCCCCCAGGGTGGCCGCCAGCGCCGTCGCCGCCTGGTCAGCGTTGACGTTCATCAGCTGGCCTTCATCGGTCACGCCGATAGAGCTCACCACCGGCAGGTAACCGCCGGCCAACAGGGTGTTGATCAGTGCCGGGGAGCCCGGCTGCGCCAGCCCGACATGGCCCAGCTCAGCATCCAGCTGCGTCACCTTCACGCTATCGCCATCGCCGAGGAACAGGCCGACAGAGGCCAGACCGTGCTTTTTCGCCCACGCCAGCAGCGTCTTGTTGGCGGTACCCGCCAGCGCGCCGGTGATGATGTCGATTTGCTCAGCCGGCGTCACCCGCAGACCATTTTTCTTCTGCACCGGCAGATTGAGCTGCTTCATCAGCTCATCCACCACGCAGCCGCCGCCGTGGACGATAATCAGCGGACGCTGGTGCGCTTCACGGTAATTGACCAGCGCGGTAAACAGACGCTCCAGCGCTTCTTCGCTATCGAGTAATACGCCGCCGAGTTTGATAATTAATGGGTTCATCATCACACCTTAAATAAGAGACTGCGTCTCAGCGAAGCCGAAACGAATATTCGCGCACTGCACCGCCTGCGCTGCGGCGCCTTTCAGCAGATTATCTTCTGCCGCGACGACGATGAGATGATCGTCCTGCACGGCAAAACCGATATCACAGAATGGCAGGCCTTCGACGCTTTTCACTGCAGGCACGCCTTTATCATATAAACGTACCAGTGGTTTATCGGCGTAAGCCTGCTGGTAAACCGCCGCGATCTGCGCATGGCCAACGCCCGGCTTCAGGCGGCAGGTAATGGTTTCCAGAATACCGCGTTTAAAATTACCCAGGTGCGGGGTAAAAATCACTTTCGCTCCGAGGTGGCTGGCAATCTCCGGCTGATGACGATGGTTAAATATGCCGTACGGCTGCAGGCTGACTTCACAGAAGCTGTTGCCGATCGCGGCTTTGCGTCCCGCGCCGCTCACCCCGCTGGTGGCGTTGATCACTGGCCACTGGTTGAGATCCAGCAGACCGGCATCGATCAGCGGCTTCAGCGACAGCTGCGCCGCCGTTGGGTAGCAGCCAGGCACCGCGATTAACTGCGCTTCTTTAAGCGCATCCGCGCTCCACTCCGCCAGACCATACACCGCCTGTTTGAGCAGGTCGGGATGCTGATGAGTGAAACCATAATATTTTTCGTAGAACGCCCCATCGTTAACGCGGAAGGCACCGGAGAGATCGAACACCACGCAGCCGGCGGCAAGGAACTGCGGCGCCAGATCGTGACTCACTTCGTGCGCGGTGGCGAGAAACACCACGTCCACGCCAGCGCTGAATTCGCTGATATCGGACATCGGCTGCAGCGGCATATCGACAATGCCTTTGAGCTGCGGATGCAGGTCGGAAATTAATTTTCCCGCATCATTGCTTTGCGCGGAGACCGTCAAAGCGGTTATGTTCATATGCGGATGACGATTGATATAGGTCACCAGCTCTGCGCCGGCATAACCACTGGCACCCACAATCAGCGTATTTAACATTGGAAGCGCATCTCCTTACATTCGATGGGTTTTCTTACGCTCAACGATATTGTATTTTTATTCACAATAAATGCATGAATATTGATACTATCACGACCCAAGGTGTGTCAACAATGAAAAACAATTTACCGCCCTTTATCGAGATCTACCGCGCGTTGATCGCCACACCGTCCATCAGCGCGACCGAAGAGGCTCTCGATCAAAGCAATGAGTCTTTAATCAATTTGCTGGCCGGCTGGTTCCGCGATCTCGGCTTCAACGTCGAGGTACAGCCAGTGCCGGATACGCGCCATAAATTCAATCTGCTGGCCAGCACCGGACACGGCGCCGGCGGCCTGCTGCTCGCAGGGCATACCGATACCGTGCCGTTCGATGATGGCCGCTGGACGCGCGACCCGTTCACCCTCACCGAACACGATAACAAGCTCTACGGCCTCGGCACGGCCGATATGAAAGGCTTTTTCGCCTTTATTCTCGACGCCCTGCGCGATGTCGACGTCACCACGCTGAAAAAACCGCTGTATATTCTGGCCACCGCCGACGAAGAGACCAGCATGGCTGGCGCGCGCTATTTTGCCGAAACCACCCAGCTGCGCCCGGACTGCGCCATCATCGGCGAGCCCACCTCCCTGCAGCCAATCCGCGCCCATAAAGGACATATGTCCAACGCGATCCGTATTCAGGGCCAGTCCGGCCACTCCAGCGATCCGGCGCGCGGGGTCAACGCGATCGAGCTGATGCACGACGCCATCGGCCGGATTATGCAGCTGCGCGATCTGCTAAAAGAGCGCTACCACTTCGAGGCGTTCACGGTCCCTTACCCGACCCTCAACCTCGGCGCCATCCATGGCGGCGATGCCTCAAACCGTATCTGCGCCTGCTGTGAACTGCATATGGACATCCGCCCGCTGCCGGGGATGACCCTCAACGACCTTAATGGTCTGCTGGGCGAGGCGCTGGCCCCGGTCAGCGAACGCTGGCCAGGCCGCCTGACGGTCTCGGAGCTGCATCCGCCGATCCCCGGCTATGAGTGCCCACCGGACCATAAGCTGGTGCAGGTGGTTGAGAAACTGCTTGGCGCCCAGACCGACGTGGTGAACTACTGTACCGAAGCGCCGTTTATCCAGACGCTGTGCCCAACGCTGGTTCTCGGCCCGGGCTCGATCAACCAGGCCCATCAGCCTGACGAGTTTCTGGAGACGCGCTTTATCAAGCCGACGCGGGAGCTGATTAGCCAGGTGGTCCACCACTTCTGCTGGCACTAAAATCGCCCTCTTTTTCCGTCCCGTTCTCCCGGGGCGGAACGGTGACGATCGTCACATTTCCATAAGCGATGCTTATCCAGCGCCCCCTGAGTTAAATTTCGCAAATTACGGGTATTTACTCGTTTGCTGAAGCGATTTCGCAGTAATTGACGTGGGGGTATTTACGTGGCTTTATAAAAGACGGGTTGCTTATCCGTTGCTCACGTTCCAGCGCAGCGGATATAACAAAATAAAATGAGATGGGGTGTCTGGGGTAACATGAACGAACAATATTCCGCATTGCGTAGTAATGTCAGTATGCTCGGCAAGGTGCTGGGCGATACCATCAAGGATGCACTGGGAGAAAATATTCTTGATCGTGTCGAAACTATCCGTAAGTTGTCCAAATCTTCACGCGCCGGCAACGAAGCTAACCGCCAGGAGCTGCTGACCACGCTGCAGAATTTGTCTAACGACGAACTGCTGCCGGTAGCCCGTGCCTTCAGCCAGTTCCTGAATCTGGCTAACACCGCTGAGCAGTACCACAGCATTTCGCCGAATGGCGAAGCGGCCAGCAATCCGGAAGTCATTGCGCGTACCCTGAGAAAGCTCAAAGACCAACCCAATCTCAACGAAGAGACCATCAAAAAAGCGGTGGAATCTCTGTCCCTGGAGCTGGTGTTAACCGCCCACCCGACCGAGATCACCCGCCGGACGCTGATCCATAAAATGGTGGAGGTGAACAACTGCCTCAAGCAGCTGGATAACAAAGATATCGCGGACTACGAGCACCACCAGCTGATGCGCCGTCTGCGCCAGCTGATCGCCCAGTCCTGGCATACCGATGAAATCCGTAAGCACCGTCCTTCCCCGGTCGATGAAGCCAAATGGGGCTTCGCGGTGGTGGAAAACAGCCTGTGGGAGGGGGTGCCTAACTACCTGCGCGAGCTGAACGAACAGCTGGAAGCCAACCTCGGCTATCAGCTGCCGGTGGACTTTGTCCCGGTGCGTTTCACTTCGTGGATGGGCGGCGACCGCGACGGCAACCCGAACGTGACCGCCGATATCACCCGCCACGTGCTGCTGCTCAGCCGCTGGAAAGCGACCGATCTGTTCCTTAAAGATGTGCAGGTGCTGATCTCCGAGCTGTCGATGGTGGAGTGTACCGACGAATTGCGCGCCCTGGCCGGCGCCGAGGGCGCTCAGGAACCGTACCGTTACCTGATGAAAAAACTGCGCGCTCAGCTGATGGAAACCCAGGCCTGGCTGGAAGCGCGTCTGAAAGGCCAGAAGCTGCCGAAACCGGCGGGACTGATCACGCAGAACGAGCAGCTGTGGGAGCCGCTGTACGCCTGTTATAAATCGCTGCAGGCCTGCGGCATGGGCATTATCGCCAACGGCGAGCTGCTCGACACCCTACGCCGCGTGAAGTCTTTCGGCGTACCGCTGGTGCGTATTGATATTCGTCAGGAAAGCACTCGCCATACCGAAGCGCTGGGCGAAATGACCCGTTACCTCGGGATCGGCGATTACGAAAGCTGGTCAGAAGCCGACAAACAGGCTTTCCTGATCCGCGAACTAAATTCCAAACGTCCGCTGCTGCCGCGCCAGTGGGAGCCCAGCGAAGAGACCCGCGAAGTTCTCGACACCTGCAGAGTGATCGCCGAGGCGCCGCGCGGATCGATCGCCGCCTACGTGATCTCGATGGCCAAAACGCCGTCCGACGTGCTGGCGGTTCACCTGCTGCTGAAAGAGGCCGGGATTGGCTTCGCCCTGCCGGTGGCTCCGCTGTTCGAAACGCTGGACGACCTGAACAACGCCAACGACGTCATGACCCAGTTGCTGAATATCGACTGGTACCGCGGCTTTATCCAGGGCAAACAGATGGTCATGATCGGCTACTCTGATTCCGCGAAAGACGCAGGGGTGATGGCCGCCTCCTGGGCGCAGTACCAGGCGCAGGATGCGTTGATCAAAACCTGTGAGAAAGCCGGGATCGAACTGACGCTGTTCCACGGTCGCGGTGGCTCCATTGGCCGCGGCGGCGCGCCGGCCCACGCCGCGCTCCTCTCACAGCCGCCGGGAAGCCTGAAAGGCGGCCTGCGCGTTACCGAGCAGGGTGAGATGATCCGCTTTAAGTACGGCCTGCCGGAAGTCACCATCAGCAGCCTGTCGCTCTATACCAGCGCGATCCTCGAAGCCAACCTGCTGCCGCCGCCGGAACCCAAACCGCAGTGGCGCGACATCATGGCCGAGCTGTCCGACGTGTCGTGCAAGATGTATCGCGGCTATGTGCGTGAAAACAAAGATTTCGTGCCTTACTTCCGCTCCGCCACTCCGGAGCAGGAGCTGGGCAAACTGCCGCTGGGTTCGCGCCCGGCAAAACGTCGCCCGACCGGCGGCGTCGAGTCGCTGCGCGCCATTCCGTGGATCTTCGCCTGGACCCAGAACCGCCTGATGCTTCCGGCCTGGCTGGGCGCTGGCGCTGCGCTGCAGAAGGTAGTCGAAGGCGGAAAACAGAGTGAACTGGAAGCGATGTGTCGCGACTGGCCGTTCTTCTCCACCCGCCTCGGCATGCTGGAGATGGTTTACTCGAAGGCCGACCTGTGGCTGGCGGAGTATTACGATCAGCGCCTGGTGAAACCGGAGCTGTGGGCGCTGGGTACCGAGCTGCGCAAGCTGCTGGCTGCCGATATCAACGTCGTGCTGGCCATCGCCAACGACTCCCATCTGATGGCTGACCTGCCGTGGATCGCCGAGTCTATCCAGCTGCGTAATATCTATACCGACCCGCTGAACGTCCTGCAGGCGGAACTGCTGCACCGTTCACGCCAGGCTGAAGAAGAGGGCAAAGACCCGGATCCGCGCGTTGAACAAGCGCTGATGGTCACCATCGCCGGCGTCGCCGCCGGTATGCGTAACACCGGCTAATCGATGTCTTCCCCCGGCCACCCGGCCGGGGGATTTCTCACCCGTTCTAGTGGTGCAACATCTCATCAACGATCTGTTCTTTATGCAGCGCATACGGATAATAGGTCGGCCAGTTATCCATCTCTTTCAACAACGCTTCCTGTGATTCATTGCCCATGAAAATATGGAAATGCTGCGATTTACGCGGACC
The DNA here is from genome assembly GCF_040064295.1 of Klebsiella sp. JB_Kp031. NCBI lineage: Bacteria > Pseudomonadati > Pseudomonadota > Gammaproteobacteria > Enterobacterales > Enterobacteriaceae > Klebsiella > Klebsiella sp. JB_Kp031. Next base: position 85,758 of record NZ_JBEAJW010000031.1, on the reverse strand, counting down.
AATGATATGGTCGCTGAACTGGACATATTTTGGCGCGTTGGCATCGCCCTGCTGGCACTCGAACAGATAACGTACGCCCTTCTTACCGGAGGCGTAATGCAGAATTTTGTAGCCTGAATAGCGGTATTTGCAGCTGTTGACGGTCTCGCCGACGTGGAACTCAATCACGTCATCTTCAATGCCAATCTGTTCCACATCGGTGGCGTAGCCCTTCTTATAATAGGCGCGATACTCCTCCACGCTCTTGCCGCCGGGCTTTTTCGCCTTCTGCTCCAGCACCGGATCGAGATCGCCGTTGAGCAGATATGGGTTCACCGACTGCCAGACGCCCTCCCAGTCGCTCAGCGCGCGGTCCTGCACATCTTTATCCGCAAAAATGCCTTCGCTGGCCTGACGCTCCACTTCGGTTAGCGCCGGCCCATGGCTATGGTTGACGTGGGCGAACGCCTGGGCGCTGGCGAGCGCCATGCCGAGTCCCAAGGCCAGCAGGGGGATCTTTCTGGTCATTACTCTCTCCTGAATTTGCTATCAATGGCGACAAATTGTTACGATATAACATAACTCAAATAAGAAGCAATAGCGACAAGCTGGCGCTTTTACCGCTGGAATAATGTCCGGTATGATGAAAAGGGTGATGCACGGGGCGGAACAATGATGGACAACGATATCAATCAACTTATTGATGCATTGCTAAAAAAGCAGACCAGCCTCGGCCGGGTTTATTTCGCCGGCGAGACGCGCTCGCCTGCTGAACCGGTGGTGCAGGTTGATTTTCCCCGTCTGAATATCCTCCTCGATGGGCAATTGCGCGACCAGGCGCTCGGCGATACCGCCCCGCCCCTGGAGACCCATGACGTGCTCTATATTCCTGGCGATAGCTGGAACTGCCCACAGTGGCAGGCGCCCTGCCTGCTGTTAAGCATCCTGTTCGCTAAGCAGCAGCTGGAGTGCTCGCTGCAGCGCTGGAATGGCAAGACGATCGCCGTTGTTGAAAAACTACAGGCGCTGCGTCGCGGGCCGCGCGTCGGTTCCTTTCTGCTGCAGGCGCTCAACGAGATCCGGATGCAGCCGCAGGAGCAGCAAACCGCCCGCAGCATCGTCATCAGCCTGCTCAGCCACTGCCATGATCTTCTCGGCAGCCAGGCGCAAACCTCCTCGCGCAGCCAGGCGCTGTTCGAGGCAATCCGTCAGTACATCGAGGTCCATTACCCGGAGCCGCTGAGCCGGGAATCGGTCGCCCAGGCGTTCTATCTCTCTCCTAACTATCTTTCTCATCTGTTCCAGAAATGTGGGCCAATGGGCTTCAATGAATATCTGAACCACATTCGTCTCGAACAGGCCCGTATGCTGCTGAAGGGCCACGATATGAAAGTGAAAGACATCGCCCACGCCTGCGGCTTCGCCGACAGTAACTACTTCTGCCGCCTGTTCCGCAAAACCACGGAACGCTCGCCGTCTGAATACCGCCGCCAGTACCATAGCCAGCTGACGGAAAAATCATCCCCGGTAATAAACTAGATTTTTGTGTGTTAAACCTGACTTTTGTGCGCGCTATAGTTTCCTCTCATCCCAGGCAGCGTCGATAAATGTGATCTAAATCATCCTTAATCGCGATGCGTACATTTATCCAGTTTTTGGCAAATTTGTCATCTGGCGATCCTTCAAACGAAAGCCGTATGCTTACCTCAACGACAGCACCGAATTAAGCATTGAGGAAAACACTATGGAACTCTATCTGGATACCGCCAACGTCGCCGAAGTGGAACGCCTGGCCCGCATCTACCCGCTGGCCGGGGTGACCACCAACCCGAGCATTATCGCCGCCGGAAAAACACCGGTCTGGGATGTACTGCCGCGCTTGCAAAAAGCCGTTGGCCCGGAAGGGATTCTGTTTGCGCAGACCATGAGCCGCGATGCGCAGGGCATGGTGGCAGAAGCCAAACGCCTGAGCAACGCCGTACCGCGCATCGTGGTCAAAATCCCGGTCACCGCCGAAGGCCTCGCCGCTATCAAGCTGCTGAAGAAGGAAGGCATCCCAACCCTTGGCACCGCCGTCTACAGCGCCTCACAGGGTCTGCTGGCCGCGCTGGCCGGCGCAAAGTACGTCGCGCCTTACGTTAACCGCGTCGACGCTCAGGGCGGGGACGGCATCCGCATGGTGCAGGAGCTGCAATCCCTGCTGGAAATGCATGCGCCCGAAAGCAAAGTGCTGGCGGCGAGCTTCAAAACGCCCCGTCAGGCGCTGGATTGCCTGCTGGCTGGCTGCGAAGCCATCACCCTTCCACTAGATGTAGCGCAACAAATGCTCGGCACCCCTGCGGTAGAGTCAGCCATAGAGAAGTTTGAACAGGACTGGAATAACGCCTTTGGCACGCTGAACCTGTAACCGGACCCGCGCGCCGCCTGCGGGCGGCATCACGGTCATCGAGGAGGAATCGTAATGGATCGCATTATTCAATCACCAGGCAAATACATTCAGGGCGCAGGCGCCATCAAGCGCCTTGGCGACTACCTGAAACCGCTGGCCGAACGCTGGCTGGTCGTTGGCGATAAATTCGTGCTGGGATTCGCGGAAGAGATGCTACGCAAAAGCCTGGCCGATGCCGGCCTGGCGGCGGAAATCGCGCCGTTTGGCGGTGAATGTTCGCATAATGAAATCAATCGCCTGCGCGATATCGCCGGCAGTGCGAAATGCACCGCCGTGCTGGGGATCGGCGGTGGTAAAACCCTGGATACCGCGAAAGCGCTGGCCCATTTTATGAAGGTGCCGGTGGCGATCGCCCCTACCATCGCCTCCACCGATGCGCCGTGCAGCGCGCTGTCGGTGATTTACACCGACGAAGGGGAGTTCGACAGCTATCTGATGCTACCGCATAACCCTAACATGGTCATTGTCGATACGCAGATCGTTGCCGGCGCGCCGGCTCGCCTGCTGGCAGCCGGAATTGGCGATGCGCTGGCCACCTGGTTCGAAGCCCGCGCCTGCTCACGCAGCGGCGCCACCACCATGGCGGGCGGGAAATGCACCCAGGCGGCGCTGGCGCTGGCCGAGCTGTGCTACAACACCTTACTCGAAGAGGGTGAAAAAGCGATGCTGGCCGCCGAACAGCACGTGGTCACTCCGGCGCTGGAGCGGGTGGTGGAAGCCAACACCTATCTGAGCGGCGTCGGTTTTGAAAGCGGTGGCCTGGCGGCAGCCCACGCAATTCATAACGGCATGACGGCCATCCCTGACGCTCACCACTATTATCACGGTGAAAAAGTGGCGTTCGGCACCCTGACGCAGCTGGTGCTGGAAAACGCGCCGGTGGAAGAGATCGAGACCGTCGCCGCGCTATGTCACAGCGTTGGGCTGCCGATCACCCTGGCGCAGCTGGATATCAAAGGCGACATCCCGACCAAGATGCGCCTGGTGGCGGAAGCCGCCTGCGCTGAAGGCGAAACCATTCACAATATGCCGGGCGGGGTTAACTCCGACCAGGTCTACGCCGCGCTGCTGGTCGCCGACCAATATGGCCAGCGCTTCCTGCAGGAATGGGAATAATCCAGAGCAAAATAAAACACCCGGCGTCAGCCGGGTGTTTTTTATGTTTATCTGCCGGACGTGTCGCCCACTGGCGGCGGAAACGGCAAGCACTCAGGCCGGACGCACGCCCAGCGTATGGCAGATGGCGTAGCTCATTTCGGCGCGGTTCAGGGTGTAGAAGTGGAAATCTTTTACCCCTTCCCGACTTAAAATCTTCACCATGTCCATAGCGATGTTAGCCCCCACCAGCTGACGGGTTTCGGCATCGTTATCCAGACCTTCGAACATTTTCGACATCCACACCGGGATACGAACGTTGGTCATATCCGCAAACTTTTTCGCCTGTTTAAAGTTGGATACCGGCAGGATACCCGGAATAATTTCCACGTCGATGCCCGCTGAGACGCAGCGATCGCGAAAACGCAGGTAGCTTTCCACATCGAAGAAGAACTGGGTGATCGCGCGGTTGGCGCCTGCCTCGACTTTGCGTTTCAGGTTGAGTAAATCCGCCTGCGCGCTTTTCGCTTCCGGATGCACTTCCGGATACGCGGCAACAGAGATATCGAAATCCCCCACCTCTTTCAGCAGGCTGACCAGATCGGCGGCATACATCTCCGGTTTACCGCTGCCCGGCGGCAGGTCGCCGCGCAACGCGACGATATGGCGGATGCCGTTGTTCCAGTAATCCTGGGCGATAGTGCGCAGCTCATCGCGAGTCGCATCGATACAGGTCAGGTGCGGCGCCGCTTCCAGACCGGTTCGCTCTTTAATGCCCTTGATGATGCTGTGGGTGCGATCGCGCTCGCCGGAGTTCGCGCCATAGGTCACCGAGACAAACTTCGGTTTCAGACTGCTCAGGCGATCGATGGATTTCCACAGGGTTTGCTCCATTTCACTGGTGCGCGGCGGAAAGAATTCAAAGGACACATTAATCTGGCCCTGGACTTCCGCCAGGCTCTGATTCAGGGCTTCCCGCTGATTGGCGTGAAAAAAGCTCATACCTTACCTCATCAATCGCATGTAATGGCTGTTGTATTGCGAACTTCTATACGTTTAGACGTCCAGATGTAAAAATGACGGAAAAGCGCGCGGGCGTCAATAGAAAAATCTGCGTAAAGAGTGAGGAAAAGGCGGCCAATATGAAAAAAATTCATCTTCCGGCCAGAATGGATGCCGCGCAGGAAGAATTCGATCCGATGAAATTTGAAGCAGTTCAAAAAACCAGCATCTCCCCATGTTGGCCATAGCGATTGTTATTGCAGCCGCTTATCGCTTGGTTCAGAGTAAGTAGAACGTTCTACTAGAACGTTCTACTTACGCAATAATGCTTATAAAATCTATTCGGGGATATCACCATGAGTCTGTGGTCAGGGTTCATAAAATCATTATCAAAACTGTCGATGATCGGCCGCGCCTTGATGCTGCCGATTTCGCTCCTCCCGGCCGCCGGCTTACTGTTGGCCTTCGGGGATAAATTCCATATGCCCTTGATGATGAACGCCGGCGGTATCATTTTTGATAACCTGCCAATGCTGTTCGCAATTGGTTCAGCCGTGGGGCTGGCATCAGAATCGGGTATCGCTGCGCTGTCGGCAGCCGTCTCCGTCTTCATCACTAATATCACCATTAGCACTGTGCTCGGCATTACGCCGGAGATGGCCTCTCAGGGCGGAAAATATGCCATGGTCGTCGGCATCCCGACGCTGCAGATGGGGGTTTTTGGCGGTCTCATCTGCGGTATTCTCGCGGCGTGGTGCTATAACCGCTTCCATGCGATGCAGTTGCCTGAGTTCCTTGGCTTCTTCTCGGGTAAGCGTTTCGTGGCGATCGCCACAGCATTTCTCTCATTTATCCTCGGCCTGCTGTTGCCTTATGTCTGGCAACATATCCAGGCTGGTATTGACTCACTGTCGATGGTGGTAAACGGCGACAACCAGGCTGCATCGACCTTTATTTTCGGCCTTGTTGAACGGGCGCTGATCCCACTGGGACTGCACCACATATGGTATCCCTCTTTCTGGTACTCTTTCGGCGATTACACCACTCAGGCAGGCCAGGTGATCCACGGCGACCAGACCATCTGGTTTAAAATGCTGGAAGAAGGAGTGAAATCTTTTAGCTCCGATAGCTACCAAAACGCTGGGAAGTTTATGCAGGGGGAATTCCCGCTTATGCTGTTCGCGCTTCCAGCTGCCTGTCTGGCGATGTATCACGAAGCGCATACTAAGAATAAAAAAATCGCGGCCGGTATTCTCTTCTCTGCCGCGCTGACCTGCTTCCTGACCGGCATTACCGAACCCGTAGAATTTACCTTTATCTTCGTGGCGCCGATCCTGTACGTCTTCAACGCCATCATGGCGGGGCTCTCGTACATGACAATGTATCTGCTGCATGCGCATATCGCTAAATCCTTCTCGGCGGGGCTAATTGACTATATCTCCTTCGGTATTCTGCCGTCGCTGAACGGCTATCAAACCCACTTCCTCAACGCGGTTATCGTTGGCGTGCCGATGGGGCTGATTTATTATTTCACCTTCCGGTTCGTTATCCGTCGCTTTGATGTGAAAACACCAGGCCGTACCGATATCACTGTCACCGCCGATGATAAAACCGACGCGGAGCTGGCAACGGAGATCGTCAATCTTCTCGGTGGTGCACAAAATATCGATTCCGTCGGGGCTTGTATCACCCGCTTGCGCCTGGAAGTGGCTGAGCGTGATGCGGTTGATAAAGATGGCCTCAACGGCATCGGCGCACGCGGGGTGGTCTTCGTCGGCGATAACGGCATCCAGATTATTTTTGGCGCCAGGGCGCAATTTATCGCGCAAACCATGTCGGGGATGATTGGCAAATAACAAGAAGGTGTTATGGTGTGGAAGTAGGCTTACCGTGGGTAAGCCTATGTCTGCGATCTGACGGTAATACACGCGTTGTCATGGAGCGATTTTGAAGAAAGTCAGCATTATAGATGTGGCGAAACTGGCCGGCGTCTCCGTTTCGACGGTGTCGCTGGTATTACGCCAGAAAGGGAAGATCTCCGACGCCACCATCGAAAAAGTCAACGCGGCCATCCAGGAACTTGGCTATGTACATAACGTCGCCGCCGCTAACCTTCGCGCCAATACCACCAATTTGATCGGCCTGATCCTGCGCGACTTCAACGACAGTTTTTCCATTAAAGTGATGGCGAATATCGTCCAGGAGCTGGAGAAGCAAGGCTATATGGTGATCCTCGGCCAGCCGCGCGACGATCATGACTATCTGGCCCGCTGCCTGCTGTCGTTTAAACAGCAGGGCGTCGCCGGCGTGATATATCTTGATGCCGATACCACCAGCAATGCGCTGCCTGCGGCGTTACAAGCATGTCCTCTGCCGCTGGTCGCCGTCTCGCAAACGCCGCTCTCCGGCCATCATGACCAAGTGGTCCGCGATAATCGCCAGGCCGCCAGTATCGCCGCCCGCTATTTGATTGAACGCGGCCATCGCTACATCGCCTATATTGGCGGACAGGATAATGACCTGATTCGTCAGCAGCGGCTGCTTGGCTTATACAGTACGCTGGAGAAAAACGGCATGACCGTACGGGAGGAATTTGCTCCTGCCTGCAGCGACAATACGCAGGCTGCCAGTATCGCTACCCGCCAGTTGCTGGAAAAAAATAATGCCATTACCGCCCTGCTGTGCCACTCACCGGATGCAATGATTGGCTGCCTCAGCGGCATTCATCAGGTTGGACGCACGGTGGGAAAAGATGTCTTTCTCACTCAGCAGGTGGCGCTGGTGGGTTTTGAAGACATGATGCACGTGAATTTGACCTCGCCATCCTTCACTTATGTCTCTTCCGCCAGCGAAGAGACAGGACGTCAGGTAGCCTCGCTCATTATCCGCAAAATCAAAGAACCTGCCCTGCCGACCCAGCGCATTACCCTTTCCGGACAGCTGGTGGCTCGAGAGTCAGCCTGAGGCTAGCCAGTCGTCAGGTGCTCATCCAGCAGTGAGAGCCATTGCTGCACGGATTCTGCCCGGTGAGGCGCATAGATCACCCCAAGGCTTAACGGCATGCTGTCGCCTTCAGCGACAGGACAGAACACCACCCCCTGACGCTGGATTGCGGAAAAGGACGCCGGCAGGAGGATCATGCCTTCCCCACGCGCAATTCGCGCCAGCAGCACATCATGTTCGGCAGGCTCTTCCACATAAGCGGGGGTATAGCCAGCCCGGTCGAAAATGCGTCGCGTATAGTCAAAGAAATCGGGGTTACGCTCACGTTTAAACCAGAACAACGGCCGGTGATTGAGCGCGCTTAGCGTTAACGCTGGTGTGGCGGCTTCCGGCCAGGAGGCTGGCACTGCCGCGATGAGCGGCTCCTGATACGGCAATGGGTGCAAGTGCAGCCCTTCAGTATTGAGCGGCAGCGCAACCAGCGCCGCATCGAGTTTGCCTTTGCGCACCTGCTGAGCCAGCGCCGGTGAAGCGTGGCGGGTGATATGCAACGCGCGGGTATGTTCGCTCAGCGCAGATTCAACAGCGGCGAAAATGCCTTGTTCGAAGGCGGTCGTCACGCCCAGACGCAGAGACGGCGGCGAGTGAACGGAGAGCTCGCTCAATGCCGCCAGCGTGCGTTCCTGGAGCGCCAGCATGGGCCGAATCATCGCCAGCACCTCTCTGCCCGCGTCGGTAAGGATCAGGCCTTTGCTATGGCGCTGAAACAGCGTCACCCCCAGCTGCGCTTCCAGATGGCGCATATGGCGACTCAGCGGCGGCTGCGAGATAAATAACCGCTGCGCCGCCCGGCTGATGTTATTTTCCTCCGCCACCACCGCAAAGGCGCGCAGCAGGCGGATATCGAGAGAATGCAATCGCGAAGTTGTCATACTGAAAAGGTATCACGAAAAGGGTATTACTCAAGTCCGGCAAACTTCCCTACCCTTCCTCTCAACGCATCATCACAGAGAGGAAAAAACGATGTCCAGCGAACGTTATATCACCGGTCAGGAAATGCTTCAGCGCGTGGACGGTCACGGCGGGGAAGCCGTCGTCGACAGCCTGCGGGATATCGCCCCCGACTTCGCCCGCTATCTGATTGAGTTCCCCTTCGGCGATATTTACGCCCGGCCAGGGCTTGATTTGCGCAGCCGGGAAATCGCCACCATCGCCGCGCTCACCGCGCTGGGTAACGCCGAGCCGCAGCTGAAAGTGCATATTGCCGCGGGATTAAATGTTGGTCTGACGCAAGAGGAAATTACGGAAGTGATCATGCAGATGGCGGTCTACGCCGGATTCCCGGCGGCGCTAAACGGCCTGTTTGCCGCTAAAGCGGTTTTTGCGGCGCACTAACAAAAAAGACCAGGCCTGGCCTGGTCTTTTTCTCGGGATTACAGCAGCTGCGCCAGACGGTTAATATCCGACTGGATCGCCCCGGCGGTCACGTCACGCCCGGCGCCGGGCCCGCGGATCACCAACGGATTATCACGATACCAGCGGCTTTCGATAGCAAACACGTTATCGCACGGCAGCAGCGCCGCCAGCGGGTGCTCTTCGCGTACCGCTTCCACGCCGACGCGAGCTTTGCCGTTGGCATCAAAGCGCGCCACGTAGCGGAGCACCAGCCCCATCTCGCGGGCCGCCTCCAGGCGCTGCAGCATCTGCTCGTTCAGCTCTTCGCCATTCTCAAAGAAGTGATCAACCGAACCCTCTTCACAGTGCGCCGGGACCAGTGATTCCACGCGCACCTGATCCGGTTCGATGTCATAGCCCGCTTCCCGCGCGAGGATCACCAGCTTGCGCATCACATCTTTACCGGACAGATCGACGCGCGGATCCGGCTCGGTCAGCCCCTGCTGCCACGCCTGATCCACCAGGTCGGTGAACGGCACGGTGCCATCGAACTGCAGGAACAGCCAGGAGAGCGTTCCCGAGAAGATACCGCTCAGGCCGAGGATGGTATCGCCGCTGTCGATCAGGTCGCGCACCGTATGGTTCACCGGCAAGCCGGCGCCCACGGTGGCGTTATACAGCCAGTGGCGCCCCGTCTTCTCAAACGCGTCGTGGATCTGGCGATACTTATCGCTGCTGCTGGCCCCCGCCAGCTTGTTGGCGCTGATCACGTGGAAGCCATGGCTGGCGAAATCAAGATACTGGTCGGCCAGCTGTTCGCTGGCGGTGACGTCCAGCACCACTAAATCATCGTACGGGTGCGCGCGCATCCACAGGAACAGCGACTCTTCATCCTGCTCCACCGCTTCATCGTTGAAGAAAGCCAGCGCCCGGCTGGCGTCCAGCCCGTCATAGTTCAGCAGACTGCGTTTACTGTCGACCACGCCGGCGAGAACAAACTCAAAGCCGGTGCGCGCCGAGAGCGTGGTTTGTTCACGGGCGAACAGCTCCAGCCAGCGGGAACCGATGTTTCCTTTGCCGAACAGCATCAGGCCAATACGCTTTTCGGCACGAAACAAGGACTGGTGCAGCCCCTGGATCAGGCTTTCCGTCGGCCCGGCGCGCAGCACGGCCACCAGGCTGATTCCTTCTTCCGACTGCCAGGTGAACTCCACTGGCTGCCCTTTCAGCTGCTGCCAGAAACGGTGGCAGTGCAGGGGGTTACGGGTGACGCCAGCGCCCACCATCGCCACCAGCGCCAGCTTCTGACGCAGACGCAGCTCGCCCGGCAGACCCGCTTCATCGAGCAGCTTCAGCGCGCTGTCGGCCACCTCGGAGGTATAGCAAAACTGCAGCAGCTTGCGGTCGGCATGGACACCAACGGCTAACGGGCGCAGCTGGGCGCGTTTGAGCAGGGCGTCCAGCTCTTTATGCGCCAGTTTGAAATCGTGACCGCCCGGCACCTGGAACTCCACCAGGCAGACGTCGTCATGGCTGGTGACAATCCGGGCGCCAGTACCGGAGGCCAGCACGCGCTCAATGCGCGTGGAACCCTGTTCCGGCGTATAGCTGCAGCGTAACTGCAGATCGATATCGCTGGCGGAAACCGGCTGTAGCGTGCGGGCATGGAGCACCGGCGCGGCCAGACGCGCCAGCTCGCTGGCTTCGTCCAGACGCAGCAGCGGCAGCAGACAGGCGTCTTTCACCTTGCGCGGATCCGCGCTGTACACCCCGGCGACGTCGCTCCAGATAGTGACGCGGGAAGCGCCCGCCAGCGCACCGATCTGGGTGGCAGAGTAGTCAGACCCGTTACGGCCCAGCAGGACGGTTTCACCGGCCTGGTTGCGGGAGATAAAGCCGGTCACCACCAGACGTTTGTTAGGATGCTGCGCCATTAGCTGCTGCAGCAGTGGATAGGATAATCCTTCATCCACCTGCGGCTGCGCGGCACGTTCCGCGCGCAGGAACGCGCGCGCGTCAAGCCAGGCGGCTTCCATTCCCAGCTGGTTGAGAACCGCCGCCATCAGGCGCGCGGACCACACTTCCCCATGGCCGACCACTTCCGCATAGACCGCTTCGGAAACCCCTCCGTCCAGCAGACCAGCCAGACGCTCAAGGTCGTGGATAAAGGCGGCTATCAGCGTATCGGCCGCCGCAGGCTCCACCAGACCGCCAATCAGCTCGGTGTGATAGCGGCGAAGCGACTGCTGAACCTGATGCGCAGCAAGGCGATCGCTCTGGCTAAGCTTAAGCCAGCTGATCAGCTGGTTGGTGGTGCTGCCAGCGGCGGAGACGACCATCATGTCCCCCGCCTGCGAATACTCCTTCATGATCCCCGCGACGCGCAGGTAACATTTCGCATCCGCTAAACTACTCCCACCAAATTTGTGCAGCTGACGACCCTTCGCCCCTGCCTGCGCAATCACACTCATCTTTATTCCTCGTTTGCTGCCCGGAAGCCATTTTCCAGGTCGGCAATTAAATCTTCACCATCTTCAATACCGGTCGAAATACGCAGGAGCGTTTCTGAAATTCCGGCGGCGGCACGCGCTTCAGGCGCCATGCCGGCATGCGTCATCGTTGCCGCATGGGAAATCAGGCTTTCAACGCCCCCCAGCGATTCCGCCAGTGTAAACAGCGACAGCCCGCTCAGGAAACGGCGCAGCGTCTGCTCGTCACCGTCCAGCTCGAAGCTTAACATTGCGCCAAAACCTTTTTGCTGACGCGCCGCAATTTCATGCCCCTGGTTTTCCGGCAGCGACGGATGATACAGCTTTTTCACCAGTGGCTGGGTTTTCAGATACTCGACAATCGCCAGGGCATTACGCTGCGCCACTTCCATGCGTGGAGAAAGCGTCCGCAGCCCGCGCAACAGCAGATAGCTGTCGAAGGCGCTGCCGGTGACGCCAATATTATTCGCCCACCATGCCAGTTCGGTGACAGTCGCCGGATCGTTGGCAATCACCACCCCGGCCACCACATCAGAGTGACCATTAAGGTATTTAGTACAGGAGTGCAACACCAGATCGGCGCCCAGCGCCAGCGGGTTTTGCAGCGCCGGACTCAGGAAGGTGTTATCGACCACGCTGATCGCCCCGGCTTCGCGCGCCAGACCACAGATTTTCGCAATATCCACTACCCGCAGCAATGGATTACTTGGGCTTTCGACCAGCACCAGCTTCGGTTTTTCCGCCAGTGCCGCCCGCAGCGCCTGCTCATCGTTTTGATCGACGAACTGAACGCGATAGCAGCCGCGCTTCGCCAGGCTATCGAACAGACGGTAGCTGCCGCCGTAGCAGTCGTGCGGCGCCACCAGCAGATCGCCAGGCTTAAGGAACACCGTCGTCACCAGCAGGATCGCCGACATACCGGTATTGGTCAGCACCGCGCCAGCGCCGCCCTCCAGCTCCGCTAAGGCACGCTGCACCACATCACGCGTCGGGTTGCCGCGGCGGGAGTAGTCGTGAGCGCGAGGTTCATTAAAGTCGGTGAAGTTATAGGTACTGGAGAGGTGGATCGGCGGGACAACGCAACCGTACTGCTCGTCGTCATTTAAACCGCTACGCACTGCGATGGTGGCCTGTTTACGCGTCATGTTGGGAAGTTCCTGGGCTGAATCGGTGAAAAGTCAGGCTCCAGAGTAATCATTGTCACAATAGACGTCAATACATCTGGACATCTAAACTTCTTTGCGTATAGATTGAGCAAAGTGCAAATAGCCGTTAAAATTATATGCATTAGCGCACGTCGGCGGCGGCTTATCTCATGTCAGAAAGCCTGCGCTTACGGTAAACTACGCGCAATTATAGCCCGGGCGGAATATTCTGGCCCTTCACTAATAAACAGAGGATTAAGGTATCTCATGGCTGAATGGAGCGGCGAATATATCAGCCCATACGCTGAGCACGGTAAGAAGAGTGAGCAAGTAAAGAAAATTACGGTTTCCATTCCTCTGAAGGTGTTAAAAATCCTCACCGATGAACGTACGCGTCGTCAGGTGAATAACCTGCGTCACGCGACCAACAGCGAGCTGCTGTGCGAAGCGTTCCTGCATGCCTTTACCGGACAACCGTTGCCTAACGATGAAGACCTGCGTAAAGAGCGCAGCGATGAGATCCCGGAAGCGGCGAAAGCGATTATGCGTGAACTGGGTATCGACCCGGATACGTGGGAATACTGAGACAATAAAAAGGGCGGAAGCACTCTTCCGCCCTTTTTCTTTCTCGCCCAGGCAGGCGAGAGACACAAAAAAGCCGCCCTGAGGCGGCTTCTTCTGGCAACTTACTTGCTGCCCGGGATGCTGAAGCGCTTGTTGAAGCGGTCAACACGGCCACCGGTAGCAACATCACGCTGTTTGCCGGTGAAGAACGGGTGGCATTTGCCGCACACGTCGAGGTTCAGGTCATGACCTACAGTGGAGCGGATTTTCATGACATTACCGCAAGAACAGGTAGCAGTAATTTCGTCGTAATTTGGGTGAATACCTTTTTTCATGGGAGAACCTCAGTTAAGGCCGCGTCGCTCTTCCAGCCCTAACGCCAGACACCACGCGATATTAGTAATTTCCCGTCGCCCTCTACGCTGCTGACAGCGTGAAGCACACGGTAATGGTCAATCTTCAATGCGATATAAAGCGCATCAAAGGCGGCGAATCATACAGAATTTGACCAGCATATGCAAACTGATCCGCGCCGCCTTATCGTAATGTGTATACTATCCCGCCAGATTTCAAGTCAGGAAGATGACATGCCCGTCGCCCACGTTGCCCTACCCGTTCCGCTACCGCGCACCTTTGACTATCTGCTGCCTGACGGCATGGCGGTCAAAGCGGGCTGTCGGGTGCGGGTGCCGTTCGGCAAACAGGAGCGGATCGGCATTGTCGCGGCGGTCAGCGAGCGCAGCGAGCTGCCGCTGGACGAGCTAAAACCGGTCGCGGAAGCGCTGGACGACGAACCGGTCTTCTCCGGTACCGTCTGGCGGTTGCTGATGTGGGCGGCTGAGTACTACCATCACCCGATCGGCGATGTGCTGTTCCATGCGTTGCCCATTCTGCTGCGCCAGGGCAAACCCGCCAGCGCTACGCCGCTGTGGTACTGGTTCGCCACCGAGCAGGGGCAGGCCGTCGACCTTAACGGTCTGAAACGCTCGCCGAAGCAGCAGCAGGCGCTGGCGGCGCTGCGCCAGGGCAAAATCTGGCGTCATCAGGTCGGCGAACTGGAATTTAATGAAGCGGCGCTGCAGGCGCTGCGCGGCAAAGGGCTGGCGGAGCTGGCCTGCGAAGCGCCCGCCCTCACCGACTGGCGCAGCGCGTATTCGGTGGCTGGCGAACGCCTGCGTCTTAATACCGAGCAGGCCACCGCCGTCGGCGCGATCCACAGCGCCGCCGATCGCTTCTCCGCCTGGCTGCTGGCGGGTATTACCGGCTCCGGGAAAACGGAAGTGTATTTGAGCGTGCTGGAGAATGTGCTGGCGCAGGGGCGCCAGGCGCTGGTGATGGTGCCAGAGATCGGCCTGACGCCGCAAACCATCGCCCGTTTTCGCCAGCGCTTTAACGCGCCGGTGGAAGTCCTGCACTCCGGGCTCAATGACAGCGAACGTCTCTCGGCCTGGCTGAAGGCGAAAAACGGCGAAGCGGCCATTGTGATCGGCACCCGCTCCTCGCTGTTTACCCCGTTTAAAGACCTCGGCGTCATCGTCATCGACGAAGAGCATGACAGCTCCTACAAGCAGCAGGAGGGCTGGCGCTACCATGCCCGCGACCTGGCGGTATGGCGCGCCCACAGCGAACAGATCCCGATAATTCTCGGCTCGGCGACGCCGGCGCTGGAGACCCTGCATAACGTCCGCCAGGGCAAATACCGCCAGTTAACCTTAAGCAAACGCGCGGGCAATGCGCGCCCTGCCCAGCAGCACGTGCTCGATCTCAAAGGGCAACCGCTGCAGGCGGGTCTGTCTCCCGCGCTGATTGGCCGTATGCGTCAGCATCTGCAGGCGGATAACCAGGTGATCCTGTTTCTTAACCGCCGCGGCTTTGCGCCAGCGCTGCTGTGCCACGACTGCGGCTGGATAGCGGAATGTCCGCGCTGCGACAGCTACTATACGTTGCACCAGGCGCAGCACCATCTGCGCTGCCACCATTGCGACAGTCAGCGCCCTATCCCGCGCCAGTGCCCCTCCTGCGGCTCCACGCACCTGGTGCCGGTGGGTATCGGCACCGAACAGCTGGAGCAGGCCCTGGCGCCGCTGTTTCCTGACGTGCCTATTTCGCGTATCGACCGCGATACCACCAGCCGCAAAGGGGCGCTGGAAGAGCATCTCGCCGCCGTCCATCGCGGTGGGGCGCGTATTTTAATTGGCACCCAGATGCTGGCCAAAGGCCACCACTTCCCGGACGTCACCCTCGTCTCCCTGCTGGACGTCGACGGGGCGCTGTTTTCCGCGGATTTCCGCTCCGCCGAGCGTTTCGCTCAGCTCTATACCCAGGTCTCCGGGCGAGCGGGGCGGGCAGGAAAACAGGGCGAAGTGATCCTGCAAACCCACCATCCGGAACACCCTCTGCTGCAGACCCTGCTGTATAAAGGCTACGACGCTTTCGCCGAACAGGCGCTGGCAGAGCGGCAGACAATGCAGCTACCGCCGTGGACCAGCCATGTGCTGATTCGTGCGGAAGACCATAACAACCAGCAGGCGCCGCTGTTTTTACAACAGCTGCGCAATCTGCTGCAGGCCAGTCCGCTGGCCGACGACAAGCTATGGGTGCTCGGTCCGGTTCCGGCGCTGGCGCCGAAGCGCGGCGGCCGCTGGCGGTGGCAGATATTGCTGCAGCATCCTTCGCGGGTGCGCCTGCAGCATATCGTCAGCGGTACGCTGGCGCTGATCAATACGCTGCCGGAGGCGAAAAAAGTGAAGTGGGTGCTGGATGTCGATCCTATTGAAGGGTAAGCCTTCTCTTGCGAGCCGGATCGAAAAATTCAACAAGCATCACGTTTTTCATGAAAATTCTGTAACTCACTGCCGCGACTATCTGATAAAAAAGATGCAGCAGTTAGCGCGCAAGGGAAATGCCAGCGCCATTCAGCGAGGAGAAACCAGGTGAAGCCCAAAAAACAAGTGGTTGCCGCCACCATGAAAGACGTCGCCTTAAAGGCAAACGTTTCCACGGCAACCGTGTCCCGAGCGTTGATGAACCCTGATAAGGTGTCGCAAGCCACCCGTAACCGGGTCGAGCAGGCGGCGCTGGAAGTCGGCTATTTACCGCAGTCGCTCGGACGCAATATGAAGCGCAACGAATCGCGGACGATCCTCGTGATCGTTCCGGATATCTGCGATCCCTTTTTTAGCGAAGTGATCCGCGGTATTGAAGTCACTGCCGCCGAGCATGGATATCTGGTGTTAATCGGCGATTGCGCCCACCAGAATCAGAAAGAAAAAACCTTTATCGACCTTATCATCACCAAGCAGATTGACGGCATGGTGCTGCTCAGCTCGCGCCTGCCGTTTGACGCCAGCGTGGAAGAGCAGCGCAATTTGCCACCGATGGTCATGTCGAACGAGTTCGCGCCGGAACTGGAGCTGCCCACCGTCCACATCGATAACCTGACGGCGGCCTTTAACGCGGTAAACTACCTTCACGAGCTGGGACACCAGCGTATCGGCTGCATCGCCGGCCCGGAAGATATGCCGCTGTGCCATTATCGCCTGCAGGGTTACGTGCAGGCGCTGCGCCGCAGCGGTATCACCGTTGATCCGCACTATATCGCTCGCGGCAACTTTACCTTCGAAGCTGGCGCCAATGCGCTGGAGCAGCTGCTGTCGCAGCCGGTACCGCCCACGGCGGTCTTTTGCCATAGCGATGTGATGGCGCTGGGCGCCTTATCGCTGGCGAAACGCCGCGGTCTGAAAGTGCCGGACGACCTGTCGATTGTCGGCTTCGATAACATCGCGTTGTCTGAATTTTGCGATCCGCCATTGACCACCGTGTCACAGCCGCGTTTTGATATCGGCCGTGAAGGAATGCTGCTATTACTTGAGCAAATGCAGGGTCATAACGTGAACAGCGGCTCGCGCCTGCTCGATTGCGAACTGATAGTTCGCGGCAGTACGCAAAAAATCAGACGATAACCATCAGGCTTTCGGGCCTGCTCTTCTGGTCAAAGGCCCGCCGCTTAAGTAACATGGCGGGCTGACGAACGAATATAAGACAGCGAAACGATAGTGGCACAACGAGATTATGTACGCCGCAGCCAACCGGCTTCTTCGCGGCGCAAAAAGAGCACTACCCGAAGCTCAAGGAATAAGCAAAGCAGCCTTCCGGCAATTTCACCGGCTATGGTGGCTATCGCGGCGGCTGTGCTGGTGGCCTTTATCGGTGGACTCTATTTCATTACGCACCATAAGAAAGAAGAAGCGGAAGCGATGCAAAATCGCCAGGCCGCCGGCAACGGCTTGCCGCCAAAACCGGAAGAGCGTTGGCGCTATATTAAAGAGCTGGAAAGCCGACAGCCGGGCGTTCGCGCGCCGACCGAACCGACCGCCGGCGGCGAAGTGATGAAACCGGAGCAGCTGACTGACGAACAGCGCCAGCTGCTGGCCCAGATGCAGGCCGATATGCGTCAACAGCCGACTCAGCTGACCGAAGTGCCGTGGAACGAACAAACGCCGGCCCAGCGCCAGCAGACGCTACAGCGCCAGCGTTTAGCGCAGCAACAGCAGCAGGCGCAACAGCAACAGTGGGCGCAAACTCAGCCGCAGACCGTGCAGCAGCAGCCGCGCGTTCAGCAGCCGAAGCCGGTCCAGCAGCAACAGCCGAAGCAGACCGCGTCAAACCAGCAGCCGTACCAGGATCTGCTGCAGACGCCAGCGCATACCAATACCACGCAGCCGCGTACCCAGGCCGCGGCGCCGGTAACTCGGGTGGAAGAAGCGCCGAAAACCACCGCCGAGAAGAAAGACGATCGTAGCTGGATGATCCAGTGCGGCTCCTTTAAAGGCGCCGAGCAGGCCGAAACCGTCCGCGCTCAGCTGGCTTTCGAAGGGTTTGCTTCGCACATCACCACCAACAACGGCTGGAACCGCGTGGTCATTGGCCCGCTGAAAGGCAAAGAAAGCGCCAACGAGATGATCACCCGCCTGAAGATGGCTGGACACGCGAACTGCATTCGTCTCGCCGCCAGGGGTTGAAACCCTCAAAAACCCCCCCATCTATAATTGCATTCGGCCCCGCGGACAGCGCGGGGCCCCTGTTCCGCTTTTGCAACCAAGGGGTCTGCTCGTGACTACAATTGTAAGTGTTCGCCGTAACGGCCAT
This sequence comes from Klebsiella sp. JB_Kp031, assembly GCF_040064295.1. NCBI lineage: Bacteria > Pseudomonadati > Pseudomonadota > Gammaproteobacteria > Enterobacterales > Enterobacteriaceae > Klebsiella > Klebsiella sp. JB_Kp031. The sequence continues at coordinate 67,549 of NZ_JBEAJW010000031.1, read as the reverse complement.
GTTGTTATTGCCGGTGATGGCCAGGCCACGCTGGGCAACACCGTAATGAAGGGCAACGTGAAAAAAGTGCGTCGTCTGTACAACGACAAAGTGATTGCCGGTTTCGCTGGTGGCACCGCCGACGCCTTCACGCTGTTCGAACTGTTTGAACGTAAACTGGAAATGCACCAGGGCCATCTGGTGAAGGCCGCCGTTGAGCTGGCTAAAGACTGGCGAACCGATCGGATGTTGCGCAAGCTGGAAGCGCTGCTGGCCGTCGCGGACGAAAACGCGTCGCTTATCATCACCGGTAACGGTGACGTGGTACAGCCGGAAAACGATTTGATTGCTATCGGCTCCGGCGGTCCTTACGCCCAGGCCGCGGCCCGCGCGCTGCTGGAAAACACCGATATGGGCGCGCGCGATATCGCCGAGAAAGCGTTGGATATTGCAGGTGATATCTGCATCTATACCAACCATTTCCACACCATCGAAGAATTACCTTCTAAAGCGTAAGGATCTCCCATGTCTGAAATGACCCCACGCGAAATTGTCAGCGAACTGGACAAACACATTATCGGCCAGGACGCCGCCAAGCGTTCTGTTGCTATCGCCCTGCGTAACCGCTGGCGCCGGATGCAGCTTAACGAAGAGCTGCGTCATGAAGTCACGCCGAAAAACATTCTGATGATCGGCCCAACCGGCGTCGGTAAAACCGAAATCGCTCGTCGTCTGGCGAAACTGGCCAACGCGCCGTTTATTAAAGTTGAAGCGACGAAGTTCACCGAAGTGGGCTATGTCGGTAAAGAAGTGGATTCTATCATCCGCGATCTGACCGATGCGGCGATCAAAATGGTTCGTATGCAGTCCATTGAAAAGAACCGTTACCGCGCGGAAGAGCTGGCTGAAGAGCGCGTACTTGACGTGCTGATCCCACCGGCGAAGAACAACTGGGGCCAGACTGAGCCGTCGCAGGAACCGTCTGCGGCGCGCCAGGCGTTCCGTAAGAAACTGCGTGAAGGCCAGCTGGACGATAAAGAGATTGAAATCGATCTCGCCGCGGCGCCGATGGGCGTTGAAATCATGTCCCCTCCGGGCATGGAAGAGATGACCAGCCAGCTGCAGTCCATGTTCCAGAACCTCGGCGGCCAGAAGCAGAAACCGCGTAAGCTGAAAATCAAAGACGCAATGAAGCTGCTGATTGAAGAAGAAGCGGCCAAACTGGTCAATCCGGAAGAGCTGAAGCAGGAGGCCATCGACGCTGTAGAGCAGCACGGTATCGTCTTTATCGACGAAATCGACAAAATCTGTAAGCGCGGCGGCAACACCTCCGGCCCGGACGTCTCCCGTGAAGGCGTACAGCGCGACCTGCTGCCGCTGGTGGAAGGCTGCACCGTCTCCACTAAGCACGGGATGGTCAAGACCGACCACATCCTGTTCATCGCCTCGGGCGCGTTCCAGGTGGCCAGCCCGTCCGATCTGATCCCGGAACTGCAGGGGCGTCTGCCGATCCGCGTTGAGTTGAAGGCGCTGACCACCCACGACTTTGAGCGCATCCTGACTGAACCGAACGCCTCCATCACCGTGCAGTACAAGGCGCTGATGGCGACCGAAGGGGTGAATATCGAATTTACCGAAGACGGTATCAAGCGTATCGCTCAGGCCGCATGGCAGGTAAACGAAACCACCGAGAACATCGGCGCGCGCCGTCTGCACACCGTGCTGGAGCGCCTGGTGGAAGATATCTCCTATGATGCCAGCGAGATGAACGGCCAGACCGTCACTATCGATGCCGAATATGTGAGTAAGCACCTGGATGTTCTGGTGGCAGATGAAGATCTGAGCCGTTTTATCCTATAATCCGGTGCAATGCATTTTCATCACTGTTGATGGGGGCTATCGCCCCCATTTTTATTGGCTAGAATAACTATGACTGATATCAGCCGTTCTCAGGCGTGGCTGGAAAGCCTGCGTCCTAAAACGTTACCGCTGGCATTTGCCGCGATTATTGTTGGCACCGTCCTTGCCTGGGAGCAGGGGCATTTTGATCCCTGGGTCGCCCTGCTGGCGCTGATCACCGCCGGCTTGCTGCAAATTCTTTCCAACCTCGCCAATGACTACGGCGACGCGGTCAAGGGGAGCGATAAACCGGACCGCATCGGGCCGCTGCGCGGGATGCAGAAAGGGGTGATTACCCCCCAGCAGATGAAGCGCGCCCTGATTGTCACCGTCGCGCTGATCTGTCTGTTTGGTCTGGCGCTGCTGTGCGTCGCCTGGCAGAGCGTCGGCGATTTCATCGGCTTCCTCGCGCTGGGTGGCTTGTCGATCGTGGCCGCCATCACCTACACGGTGGGCACCCGCCCGTATGGTTATATCGGCCTTGGTGATATTTCGGTACTCGTTTTCTTCGGCTGGCTGAGCGTCCTCGGCAGCTGGTATCTGCAAGCGCATAATGTGGAAGCGGCCATCTTTCTGCCGGCAACGGCCTGCGGTCTGCTGGCGACCGCCGTGCTGAACATCAATAACCTGCGTGATATCGACAGCGACCGGCAGAACGGGAAGAACACCCTCGCCGTGCGCCTGGGGCCGGTGAATGCCCGCCGCTATCATGCCTGCCTGCTGCTCGGCGCCCTGCTGTGTCTGGCGCTGTTTAACCTGCTGGCGCTGCATTCAGCCTGGGGCTGGCTGTTTATTCTCGCTACGCCGCTGCTGGTCAAACAGGCGCGTTACGTCCTGCGCGAATCCGATCCGCTGGCGATGCGGCCGATGCTCGAAAAGACGGTCAAAGGGGCTTTACTGACCAACCTACTGTTTGTTATCGGGATTATTGCCAGTAAGCTGGCGGCTTAACTGACAAATATCAATTAACAATTGATGATTTTGCCAACAATGCGATTCGCGGGATATACTAAAAACTCTCGCAGCAACTGAACGTTAAGCCTATGAAATACGATACTTCCGAGCTTTGTGACATCTACCAGGAAGATGTCAACGTCGTGGAACCGCTGTTCTCTAACTTTGGAGGACGGTCGTCGTTTGGTGGACAGATCATTACGGTAAAATGTTTCGAGGATAACGGGTTGCTCTACGATCTGCTCGAGCAGAATGGCCGTGGTCATATTCTCCTGATCGACGGCGGCGGCTCAGTACGACGCGCGTTAATTGACGCTGACCTGGCGCGTCTGGCCGTACAGAATGAATGGGAAGGGTTGGTGGTCTATGGCGCGGTGCGCCAGGTTGACGACCTTGAGGAACTGGATATCGGCATCCAGGCGCTGGCGGCCATTCCGGTCGGCGCAGCTGGCGAAGGCATCGGCGAAAGCGACGTGCGCGTCAATTTCGGCGGCGTGACCTTCTTCAGCGGCGACCATCTGTATGCCGATAACACCGGGATGATCCTGTCGGAAGACCCGCTGGATATCGAATAAGCCTTGCGCCATAAAAAAGGCCTTCTCCATGAGAAGGCCTTTTGTTTATCCGGCGCGTAACTTAGTACAGTTTCTTCGCGCAATCCAGCCAGTCGTTCTTGAACGGACGCTTCATGTTCTCGATGGCATCGATGATGTCGTGGTGCACCAGCTTCTCGTTCTGGATGCCGACGCAACGGCCGCCATGGCCCTGCAGCAGCAGCTCAATCGCATAGGCGCCCATGCGGGAAGCCAGGATACGGTCGTAAGGAACCGGGGAACCGCCGCGCTGAATGTGGCCGAGGACGGTGGCGCGGGTTTCACGGCCGGTCTCTTTCTCGATGTAGCTGGCCAGCTCGTCAACGTCGCACATGTGCTCGGTGATCGCCACGATAGCGTGTTTTTTCCCTTTCGCGATGCCGGCTTTGATTTCAGCCACCAGATCGTCGCGGGTATATTCCACTTCCGGCACCATGATGAACTCACAGCCGCCAGCAATCGCCGCCGCCAGAGTCAGGTCGCCGCAGTAACGGCCCATCACTTCCACCACGGAGATACGCTGGTGCGAAGAGGAGGTGTCGCGCAGACGGTCAATCGCTTCCACCACGGTGCTCAGAGCGGTGAAGAAGCCGATGGTGTAGTCAGTGCCTTTGATATCGTTGTCGATGGTGCCCGGCAGGCCGATGCACGGGAAGCCCATCTCGGTCAGGCGCATCGCACCCATGTAGGACCCGTCACCACCGATAACCACCAGCGCGTCCAGGCCACGCTTCTTCATGTTTTCGATAGCCACAGCGCGGATGTGTTCTTCGCGGAATTCCGGGAAGCGAGCGGAGCCCAGGAAGGTGCCGCCGCGGTTGATCATGTCGGAAACGCTGTAACGGTCGAGCTGAACCATACGGTCTTCGTACAAGCCGAGGTAACCGTCATAGATTCCAAAAACTTCCAGACCTTCCGTTAATGCCGCGCGCACAACGCCACGAATTGCTGCGTTCATGCCCGGCGCATCACCGCCACTTGTCAACACACCGATTTTCTTAATCATGACTACCTCTGAACTTAGGAAGCAAAAAATAATTCTGTTGCCTGAAGCGCTCCCTCACCAGGAGTGCACGACGCTAATGACAATAGTATATCAAACGCTTCAAGCTGAATTGATTCAGGTCAGACCAAACGGCGGTAATTTATACAAAAAATGCCGAGCTGACCCACATTTTTACATCGAATTTACAGACTATAACCTAACGCTCAAAAAAGCCCTGCTGCGCCGCTGGCACCACAGAACTGGGATCCTGATGGATAATGACATCGGATCCCGGGAAACGGCGCAGAATCGCCTGCTCCACCTGGTCTGCAATCACGTGGGCTTGCACCAGCGGGAGGTTATCTTCCATTTCCAAATGAATCTGAATAAAGCGGGTCGGCCCTGACTGCCGCGTTCGTAGATCGTGCGCCCCGCGGATGCCGGGCCATGCGGTCACGATGGTGATAATGTCCTGACGCTCCTCGTCAGGCAAAGCGCGGTCGAGTAACGACTGAACCGCCTCATAGCCCATCCGCAGCGCGCTATATAAAATATAGATGCCAATTCCTAAGGCAAACAACGCATCGGCGCGATGCCAGCCGTACCAGGATAGGCCCAGCGCCACCAGAATGGCGCCGTTCATCATAACATCAGACTGATAATGAAGCATATCCGCCCGCACCGCCTGGCTCTGGGTTTTTCGCACCACCCAGCGCTGGAAAGTCACCAGCGCCAGCGTGCTGACGAGAGCGATCAGCGTCACTACGACCCCGACGCCGGCGGCCTGCAGCGGCTCCGGACGCACCAGGTGCTGAATACCGGTGAGAAACAGGAACAGCGCCGAGCCGGAGATAAACATGCTTTGCGCCAGCGCCGCCAGCGACTCCGCTTTGCCGTGGCCAAAGGTGTGTTCTTCATCAGCTGGTTGCAGCGAATAGCGAACCACCAGCAGGTTGGTCAGCGAGGCGGCAATATCCACCAGCGAATCCACCAGCGCAGCCAGAATACTGACTGAACCGGTATACCACCACGCAAAAATTTTGATCAAAAGTAACGCAGAGGCCATCGCTGTCGCAGCGATAGCGGCGCGGCTGACCAACCGGCCATAAGATTGATTCATATAGGCTCCTTCTCCTGCACTGCGCTTAGTATAACCTGAACTTGTGACGCTCACGGGAAAGGCGAAGAAGTTGATTTGCCGAAAAAAGGGCAAAAAAAACCCCCTCATCATGAGGGGGGAAGACAGGGATGGTGTCTATGGCAAGGAAAACAGGGTTTGTTACTGGGGTTGCAGGGTGTTGCTACTACTCGAAAGCATCATCGCTGAGCCTTTCTGCATCCTTGCAACCTCACGCAACTGATCCATACGTTGCTGGTGCTTAGCATTTAAAACCGCTTGCTGCTCTGGCGTAAGCAGGTGGTACATCTGGTTGCGGACCTTAGCCATCTCGACCTGGCGAGCAACCTGTTCCTGCGCCATCTTTTCTGCCTGAGCGCGCACAGCGTTTTCATCAAAATTTTCCGCGGTGACAAGGCGATGCATTGTCTCCATTTCGCTAACATTAACGGGGAGCCTGTCGTGGCGTGCCCGTTGCATAAGATCCCGTAACTGCTGACGTTGCTGCTCGGTTAAACTTATGCCGTCAAACATATGGCTCTGGCTACCGCGCTGTCCCCCTTCGTCTCCGGGGAGCCAGTTAACGCTGGTAACGACTTCAGCGGCCTGGCTAATTGCACTTAGCGCCAGCGTTGAGGCCATGACGGCAGCGATAACATTGCGCATCACATACTCCCAAAACGTTTGTGTCGCGATTCAACGAGAGACAGTCTACGATTCAGGCTGCAAACATGCGTCAGGGGGTGTAAAACAACGTAAAGTCATGGATTAGCGGGCCTTGATGACGTAATTTCTGCCTCGGAGGTATTTAAACAATGAATAAAATCCTGTTAGTTGATGATGACCGGGAGCTCACCTCCCTGTTAAAAGAGCTGCTCGATATGGAAGGTTTTAACGTGCTGGTGGCCCATGATGGGGAACAGGCGCTGGCCCTTCTGGACGACAGCATTGATTTATTGCTGCTCGACGTAATGATGCCGAAGAAAAACGGTATCGATACGCTGAAAGAGCTGCGTCAGACACACCAGACACCGGTTATCATGCTAACAGCGCGCGGGAGCGAGCTGGATCGCGTTCTCGGCCTCGAGCTGGGCGCAGATGACTATTTGCCTAAGCCGTTCAACGATCGTGAACTGGTGGCGCGTATACGCGCGATTCTGCGCCGTTCCCACTGGAGCGAACAGCAGCAGACGACCGAAGCCGGTTCGCCGACCCTGGAAGTGGATGCCTTAAGCCTCAATCCGGGCCGTCAGGAAGCCAATTTCGATGGCCAGACGCTGGAGCTCACCGGCACCGAGTTCACCCTGCTCTATCTGTTAGCGCAGCATCTCGGCCAGGTGGTGTCACGCGAACATTTAAGCCAGGAAGTGTTAGGCAAGCGCCTGACGCCGTTCGACCGCGCTATCGATATGCATATTTCCAACCTGCGGCGTAAGCTGCCGGAGCGCAAAGATGGCCATCCGTGGTTTAAAACGCTGCGTGGCCGCGGGTATCTGATGGTTTCCGCTTCATGATTGGAAGTTTGACTGCACGCATCTTCGCCATCTTCTGGCTCACGCTGGCGCTGGTGTTGATGCTGGTGCTGATGTTGCCCAAACTGGACTCCCGGCAGATGACCGAGCTGCTGGAAAGCGAGCAGCGTCAAGGCATCATGATCGAGCAGCACGTCGAGGCCGAGCTGGCCAACGATCCGCCGAACGACCTGATGTGGTGGCGTCGTCTGTTTCGCGCCATCGATAAATGGGCGCCTCCTGGGCAACGCCTGCTGCTGGTGACCAGCGAAGGCCGCGTGATCGGCGCAGAACGCAACGAGATGCAGATCATTCGCAACTTTATCGGCCAGGCCGATAACGCCGATCATCCGCAGAAAAAACGCTATGGCCGCCTGGAAATGGTGGGCCCGTTCTCCGTCAGGGATGGGGAGGATAACTATCAGCTGTATCTGATCCGTCCCGCCAGCACCTCACAATCCGACTTTATCAACCTGCTGTTTGACCGGCCGCTGCTGCTGCTGATCGTCACAATGCTGGTTAGCGCCCCGCTGCTGCTGTGGCTGGCGTGGAGCCTGGCGAAACCAGCGCGTAAGCTGAAAAATGCCGCCGACGAGGTCGCCCAGGGCAACCTGCGGCAGCATCCGGAGCTGGAAGCTGGACCGCAGGAGTTTTTAGCCGCCGGCGCCAGCTTTAACCAGATGGTGACGGCCCTGGAGCGGATGATGACCAGCCAGCAACGGCTACTGTCCGATATCTCGCATGAGCTGCGCACGCCGCTTACGCGCCTGCAGCTGGGCACCGCCCTGCTGCGCCGCCGCAGCGGTGAGAGCAAGGAGCTGGAGCGCATCGAAACTGAAGCGCACCGGCTGGACAGCATGATCAACGACCTGCTGGTGATGTCGCGCAATCAGGCGAAAAACGCCCTGGTGAGCGAGACGGTCAAAGCCAATCAGCTGTGGAGCGAAGTGCTGGACAACGCGGCGTTTGAAGCCGAGCAGATGGGTAAATCCTTCACCGTTGAGTATCCTCCTGGCCCGTGGCCGCTGTACGGTAACCCCAATGCGCTGGAAAGCGCGCTGGAGAACATCGTCCGCAACGCCCTGCGCTACTCGCACACGAAGATTTCCGTCAGCTTCTCGGTGGATAAAGACGGGATTACGGTTAACGTCGATGACGACGGCCCGGGAGTCAGTCCGGAGGATCGCGAGCAGATTTTCCGGCCATTCTACCGGACCGACGAGGCGCGCGACCGCGAGTCCGGCGGCACCGGCCTGGGGCTGGCGATTGTCGAAACCGCTATTCAGCAGCACCGTGGCTGGGTGAAGGCCGACGACAGCCCGCTGGGCGGTCTGCGCTTAACCCTCTGGCTGCCGCTGTATAAGCGCACCTGATGATATCCCGGCTTGCGCTACGCTAAGCCGGGAGCATCCCCGGAAATACTCAATATGGGGGAATTATTTCCCCCATAATCTCCGCGAACTATCCTCGATCTTACCGCTTAAACGGCGCTTCTGCATGGTTCTGCTCCAGCTCACCGACAGGCCCGCGGCCGACAATAAGCGGTGGTACTGATCGTCATCAAACGGCATATGCCAGGCAATCGCCCCGGCCTCATGGACGCTGACCTCACTCAGGCGAGAGACCAGCTCGAGCGGCGCATCGCTGGAGGCTTTCCCCCCGGCGATCACCCGATACAACCAGCCGGTCTTCCCGCTGTTTTGCATCAGCTGAGCCATGTCATTGATCGAAAAATGAAAGTTGAGCTTGAAGCACGGAGAGCGCGGCTGGGTGACCTGGATCAGCGCCTCGCCCCAGCGAAAGATATCGCCAATGTAGACGTTTTGTTCGGTGAGCCCGGTGGTGGAGAGGTTTTCGCCGAACGCCGGGGCGCAGAACCGATCGGCCTGCTGGGGGAATTCACGGATCCAGTCGGCATAGTGTTCGCGCGGATAGTGACACAGCGCGCGGTCCGGCCCGCCGTGGATTTTCTTCTCCGCCTGCTCATCCCCTTCGAGACCGAGATCGCCGAGCTGCAACTCGCCGTCAACCTGGATTTTGCCGATCGCGCTGGGACGACTGCCCGTGTAGTCCCTGATTTTGCCAACAAAGACATTCACCGGATAATGCATCTCTGCTCTCCTTGCTACCGATATAAAAAAAGCGAGCCATCAGACTCGCTTCTCTCTTAGCACATTGCAACCTTATTTTTTGGCGGCAAAACGCGCTGCAGCTTCGTCCCAGTTCACCACATCCCAGAAGGCTTTGATGTAGTCCGGGCGACGGTTCTGGAATTTCAGGTAGTAAGCGTGTTCCCACACGTCCAGACCCAGGATCGGGAAGCCGGAAGCGCCGGAAATGGCTTCGCCCATCAGCGGGGAATCCTGGTTAGCGGTGGAGACAACGGCCAGTTTGTCACCTTTCAGGACCAGCCACGCCCAGCCGGAACCGAAACGGGTAGCAGCGGCTTTTTCAAATTCCGCTTTGAAGTTGTCCACAGAGCCGAAATCGCGCTCGATAGCCGCTTTCAGATCGCCCTGCAGAGTGGTACCGGTTTTCAGGCCTTTCCAGAACAGGCTGTGGTTCGCGTGGCCGCCGGCGTTGTTACGCAGTACGGTTTTTTTGTCAGCCGGCAGCTGATCCAGCTTGGTGATCAGCTCTTCAGCGGACAGGTTAGCGAACTCCGGCAGGCTTTCCAGCGCGGCGTTGGCATTGTTCACGTAGGTCTGATGGTGTTTGGTGTGATGGATCTCCATCGTCTGCTTGTCGAAGTGCGGTTCCAGAGCATCGTAAGCGTACGGCAGGGATGGCAGGGTATAGCTCATAATCATCTCCATTATTGTCGAGCGGCTCAAGTGTTAACGCCGCGTAAGCAGTTTGTCCATTATAGTTAATTAAATGGTATTGAAAATGCTTATCAATGCCGTATTTTTCATATGGATATAACCAGAAGAAATACCCGCCGTTTTGTGATGTAGAACAACTAATTAAGCCCATGGTTGCCAGAGTTCGCCATCCTGTGGCAACGTCCTGAAGGCGGCCAAAGCGGCTAATTTTTACACTCATCGCATCGGAAGCCGCCGTCTCCGATAAAAAAAGATGAGGATAAAATCAATGAACCACGCGATTACGATGGGTATTTTTTGGCATTTGATAGGGGCCGCCAGTGCCGCCTGTTTCTATGCCCCGTTCAAGAAAGTAAAACACTGGTCGTGGGAAACCATGTGGTCGGTCGGGGGGATCGTCTCCTGGCTGATCCTGCCCTGGGCCATCAGCGCCACGCTGTTACCCGATTTCTGGGCCTACTACCGCTCCTTTAACGCCTCCACGCTGCTGCCGGTCTTTCTGTTCGGCGCCATGTGGGGTATCGGTAATATCAACTATGGCCTGACCATGCGCTATCTCGGCATGTCGATGGGGATTGGCATCGCCATTGGCATCACGCTGATTGTCGGTACGCTGATGACGCCGATTATTAACGGTCAGTTTTCGGTGCTGATGCACACCCAGGGCGGTCAAATGACGCTGCTCGGCGTGCTGGTGGCGGTGGTTGGCGTTGGCATCGTCACCCGCGCGGGCCAGCTGAAAGAGCGCAAAATGGGCATCAAAGCCGAAGAGTTCAATCTGAAGAGAGGGCTTCTGCTGGCGGTGATGTGCGGTATCTTCTCGGCAGGGATGTCGTTCGCGATGAACGCCGCCAAACCGATGCATGATGCCGCCGCGGCGCTCGGCGTCGACCCGTTATATGCGGCGCTGCCAAGCTACGTGGTGATTATGGGCGGCGGGGCGCTGGTTAACCTTGGCTTCTGCTTTATTCGTTTGGCAAAAGTGAAGAGCCTGTCCGTCAAAGCCGATTTCTCGCTGGCCAAACCCCTCATCATCAGCAACCTGCTGCTTTCCGCCCTCGGCGGCCTGATGTGGTATCTCCAGTTCTTCTTCTATGCCTGGGGCCACGCCAGCATTCCGGCGCAGTATGACTATATGAGCTGGATGCTGCACATGAGCTTCTACGTACTGTGCGGCGGTCTGGTGGGTCTGGTGCTGAAAGAGTGGAACAACGCCGGTCGTCGTCCGGTGAGCGTCCTGAGCCTCGGCTGCGTGGTGATCATCATCGCCGCCAACATCGTCGGTCTGGGAATGGCCCGTTAAGCACCGGAGCATTTGCCTGACAAAGACGCGCTTCAGGCGGCGGCGCGACTGCGCTGCCGCCACTGCCCCGGCGACATGCCGATTTCCCGGCTGAACACCACCGAAAAGTAGTTACTGTCCTCAAAGCCGCACTGCATGGCGATATCGCCGATTAAGCGCTCGGTATGCTGCAACAGATACTGCGCATGGCAGATCCGCAGCTGGCGTAAATAGTGATTGATGGTCATCCCGGTTTGCTGGCGAAACTGCTGACGTAGCGCCCGCTCGCTGCCACCCTCCTGCTCGCAGAAACGCTCCAGGACAAAGGGGCGGCTCAGGCTGGCCGCCAGCGCGGCCAGCAGTTTGTCCAACAGCGCTTCGCGCTGCGTCGCCGCCAGGTTATCCGTCGCGTAGCGATGCCGCTGGAGGGTCAGCGCCAGCTGAGCAAACAACAGCTCGGCCATCGCATTCCCCTGCGCATCGTGCCGGGAACACTCATGCTCAAGCTGACTAATCACCTGACGCGCCTGCGCCATACCGGTGCTGCCCATGCGCCAGTGGGGCTTCCACGGGGTGCCGAAGAGGCCAGGGATCGCCCCCGCCCAGTCGAAATTGAGCTGCAGCCGCTCCGGGCAATAGATGATGTTCTGCAGAACCAGATCGTTAACGGAAGCATAGGAGTGTTTATCTTCGGCGCGAATATAGAACAGATCGCCGCGGGTAATGCGCCAGGGACGGTCGTTGAGAACATGCAGCCCGTTGCCCCGCCACACCAGCACCAGCTCGCAGAACTCATGGGTGTGTTCAGCGAAGACGTTTTGCGGATAGCGGTCAGCCACCGCCACCGCCTGCGTGGCGGAAGGGAAAAATTCCTCTTTACGTAGAATCAAACCGGCCACGGCTCACACTCCCAACGCGGATAACGGCGCATTATTCGCGTTTTTGCTCCGCAATACGTTGACTCCTCTCGCGTTACTGAAGAATAGCGTCGCGGCCCTGGCGGATATCGCGCGGCGACCAGGAAAACTCGCGGCGAAAAAGCGTCGAAAAGTGGTTACTGTCGCCGAATCCGCAGCGATAGGCGATATCCGTCACGCTTTCATCGCTGTGGCGCAGCAGGTGGCGGGCTTTCATCAGGCGCACCCGATTGAGATAGCGCTGCGGCGTCAGGCCGGTCTGCTGCTTCAGCTGACGGTGCAGGGTACGCAGCGACAGCGAAAACTGCGCCGCCACCTCCTCCCAGCAGATCTCCTGCGCAAAATGGTCTTCCAGCCAGGCCAGCAGCTGATTAAGCCGCGCATCGTTGTTGGTGGCCTCTTCCGCAAGGCTGCTTTTCCGCAGCAGCACCAATAGCTGCATAAACAGGATCTCACGGCTGGCGACGGCATGGGTATCCGTTTCGCTCCCCATGGCCTCCATCTGCGCCACGATATGCCGAACCTGCTGCAGGACCGTCTGGTTCACCCGCCAGTGCGATGGGTAGTTCCCCTCCTGCTCCTGGGGCAGCAGTTGGCTGACCCCGGCGAGAAACCGAAACGCATCCGGCGCGCGATAGAGCACGTTGGTCAGACACAGATTGTCCGTGTGCTCGTAAAGATGCCGGTCGTGATCGCGAATAAAGCAGACCGAGCCGCCGCCGATGGTATAGGGCTGGCCATTGAAGACGTGAATGCCCGTACCCTGCTCAACGATGACAATTTCATGAAAATCATGGTGATGCTCAGGAAAGGCCGACTGAGGGAGGCGGGGTTCAATAGCCACCGTCGAGATCCCGGCCTTAAAGAAATCCGTACTGTGCAATATGGTCATGATGCCACCCTCGTAATGAGAAAAATTATCAGTCACCGGCTGATAGTAATGAAGGGTTGGCTATCCGGCCTTCAATTTTTGACCATGAAATTCGTAAATCCTGCCGCTTTTTCAAGAATCAGCCGGAAAGATGCGGAACTGCGGACCCCATCACATCCTCCTTACCACCGCCCAAAACCGCAATTTGTGATTTTCCTCACGGTCACCTTTGCTTTCTTGCCAGCGGCCAGTTTCGGCTGTCCGTAGCGAGAAGGTGTGAGTCAGCGCCCTTTTTTAGACTGCGGACAATGATTTTAAGAAGGATCGTTCCATGAGTATTCGTCATTGTGTCGCCGTCGATTTAGGCGCCTCCAGCGGGCGGGTCATGCTCGCCAGCTATCAGTCCGGGCCGCGCGCCCTGACGCTGCGTGAAATTCATCGCTTCACCAACAGCCTGCAGAAGGTCGATGGCTTCGACTGCTGGGATCTCGATAGCCTCGAAGGCGAGATCCGCCGCGGGCTGGAGAAAGTGTGTGAGCAGGGCATCCTGATCGACAGCATCGGCATCGATACCTGGGGCGTGGATTATGTCCTGCTGGATAAGCAGGGTCAGCGCGTCGGGCTGCCGGTCTCCTATCGTGACGATCGCACCCAGGGCCTGCTACGTCACGCTGAAGAACAGCTGGGCCGGGCGGAGATCTATCGCCGCAGCGGCATTCAGTTTCTGCCGTTTAACACCCTTTATCAGCTGCGCGCCCTGGTGGAACAGCAGCCGGAGCTGGTCAGTCAGGCCGCCCATGCCCTGCTGATCCCCGACTATTTCAGCTTCCGCCTGACCGGCAATCTGAACTGGGAATATACCAACGCCACCACCACCCAGCTGGTCAACATCCACAGCGATAACTGGGATGAGACGCTGCTGAACTGGACCGGCGCGCCGCGCGAGTGGTTTGGCACCCCGACGCATCCCGGCAATGTGACAGGCCACTGGATCTGCCCGCAAGGCAACCGTATTCCGGTGGTCGCCGTCGCCAGTCACGACACCGCCAGCGCGGTGATCGCCTCCCCGCTGGCCGACGGCCACGCCGCCTATCTCTCCTCCGGCACCTGGTCGCTGATGGGGTTTGAAAGCCTGACCCCTTACACCTGCGACGCGGCGCTGCAGGCCAATATCACCAACGAAGGCGGAGCCGAAGGCCGCTATCGGGTGCTGAAAAATATCATGGGCCTGTGGCTGCTGCAGCGGGTGCTGAAAGAACAAAACGTCAGCGACCTGCAGGGGCTGATCGCCCGCACTGCCGCGCTGCCGGCGTGTCGCTTCATCATTGACTGCAATGACGACCGCTTTATCAACCCGGCCAGTATGAGCGCCGAGATCCAGGCCGCCTGCCGCGGATCCGGCCAGCCGGTTCCTCACAGCGACGCCGAACTGGCGCGCTGCATTTTCGACAGCCTGGCGCTGCTCTACGCCCGGGTGCTTAACGAGCTGGCGGCGCTGCGCGGCCAGCCCTTTAGCCAGCTGCATATCGTCGGCGGCGGCTGCCAGAACGAACTGCTCAACCAGCTGTGCGCCGACGCCTGCGGGATCGCCGTCGTGGCCGGCCCGACAGAGGCCTCCACCCTCGGCAATATCGGCATCCAGTTAATGACCCTCGACGAGCTGGCCAGCGTCGATGAGTTTCGTCAGGTGGTGCGCGGCAACGCATCCCTCACCACCTTTACCCCCAATCCTGATAGTGAAATTGCCCGTTTCGTGGCGCAGTTTCAGCCACAACAGACCAAGGAGCTTTGCGCATGACCACTCAACTTGAACAAGCCTGGGAAATTGCTAAGCAGCGCTACGCCGCCGTCGGCGTGGATGTCGAGGAGGCCCTGCGCCAGCTGGACCGTCTGCCCGTTTCCATGCACTGCTGGCAGGGTGACGACGTCGCCGGGTTCGAAAATCCGGCGGGAAGCCTGACCGGCGGCATCCAGGCCACCGGCAATTACCCGGGCAAAGCGCGCAATGCTCAGGAGCTACGCGCCGACCTTGAGCAGGCGCTGAGCCTGATTCCGGGGCCAAAACGTCTCAACCTGCACGCTATTTATCTGGAAGCCGACGCGCCGGTGGCGCGCAATGAGATAAAGCCGGAGCACTTTAAAAACTGGGTCGAGTGGGCGAAAGCCAACAAACTGGGGCTGGATTTCAACCCCTCCTGCTTCTCGCATCCGCTGAGCGCCGACGGCTTTACCCTGTCGCATGCCAACGATGAGATCCGCCAGTTCTGGATCGACCACTGCAAAGCCAGCCGCCGCGTATCCGCTTATTTTGGCGAACAGCTGGGCACCCCGTCGGTGATGAATATCTGGGTGCCGGACGGCATGAAGGACATTACCGTTGACCGCTTCGCGCCGCGCCAGCGGCTGCTGAACGCGCTGGATGAAGTCATCAGCGAAAAATTCGACCCGGCGCACCACATTGACGCCGTCGAGAGCAAGCTGTTCGGTATCGGCGCCGAAAGCTATACCGTCGGCTCCAACGAGTTCTATATGGGCTATGCCACCAGCCGCCAGACGGCGCTGTGCCTGGATGCCGGCCACTTCCACCCGACGGAGGTCATCTCCGACAAGATCTCCGCCGCCATGCTCTACATCCCGCGCCTGCTGCTGCACGTCAGCCGCCCGGTGCGCTGGGACAGCGACCACGTGGTACTGCTGGATGATGAGACTCAGGCCATCGCCAGCGAAATCATTCGCCATAACCTGTTTGACCGCGTGCACATCGGCCTCGACTTCTTCGATGCCTCCATCAACCGCATCGCGGCCTGGGTGATTGGTACCCGCAATATGAAAAAAGCGCTGCTGCGCGCCCTGCTGGAACCGACCAACCAGCTGCGCCAGCTGGAGAACGACGGCGATTACACCGCCCGCCTGGCGCTGCTCGAAGAGCAAAAATCCCTGCCGTGGCAGGCCATCTGGGAGATGTACTGCCAGCGTCACGACACGCCGGCGGGCAGCCAGTGGCTGGACAACGTGCGGGCTTATGAGAATGCGGTTCTGAGCCAGCGCGGGTAATACACGGGCTTCCCCGGGTCGCGGCTGACGCCTTACCCGGGCTACGAACTGCGCGATGTTGCCAGAGCGCACCGAACCGTTCCCTCTCCCCTGTGGGGAGAGGGTTAGGGTGAGGGGCTACCCCCACCGAATTAACAGGAAAGACAAGACTATGCAGACCATTATCGACGCCTGGTTCGTCCAGGGCATGATCAAAGCCACCTCCGACGCCTGGCTGAAAGGCTGGGACGAGCGCAACGGCGGCAACCTGACGCTGCGTCTGGATGAGGCGGATATCGAACCTTACGCGGCGGATTTCCACGCTAAACCCCGCTATATCGCCCTCAGCCAGCCGATGCCAACCCTGGCCAACCAGCCGTTTATCGTCACCGGTTCCGGCAAATTCTTCCGTAATGTCCAGCTCGACCCGGCCGCTAACCTTGGCGTGGTGAAAGTCGACAGCGACGGCGCGGGATACCATATCCTGTGGGGTCTGACGGAGGATGCGGTGCCGACCTCCGAGCTGCCGGCACACTTCCTGTCGCACAGCGAGCGCATCAAACTGACCGACGGCAAGGACCGGGTGATCATGCACTGTCATGCCACCAATCTGATCGCCCTGACCTACGTCCTGGAGAACCACAGCGATCTGTTCACCCGCAAGCTGTGGGAAGGTAGCACCGAATGTCTGGTGGTCTTCCCGGATGGCGTCGGCATTCTGCCGTGGATGGTGCCAGGCACAGATGAAATCGGCCAGGCGACTGCGGAAACCATGCAAAAACACTCGCTGGTGCTGTGGCCGTTCCACGGCGTCTTCGGCAGCGGCCCAACCCTGGATGAGACCTTCGGCCTGATCGACACTGCCGAGAAGTCCGCCGAAGTGCTGGTGAAAGTCCTGTCCATGGGCGGGATGAAGCAGACCATCACTCGCGAAGAGCTTATCGCTCTTGGCAAACGCTTCAACGTCCAGCCGCTGCAGTCCGCGTTAGATCTTTATCCATAACAACATCGCGCCCCGCTCACCGAGACGGGGCGAAGCCTCACCTGCAAACCCTACAAAACTGACTCATGTGGAGTAAAAGCAATGAAAACAAAGACAAGCTTGATCCTCACCGTTGCCGCCCTGGCGTTGTCCGGTTCCGCCTTAGCAGAAGTTAAAATCGCCCTCGTGGCGAAATCGCTGGGAAATGGCTTCTTCGAAGCCGCCAACGTTGGCGCCCAACAGGCCGCCAAAGAGTTAGGTGATGTCAAAGTGATCTACACCGGCCCGACCACCACCACCGCCGAAGCGCAGATCGATGTGCTGAACGGGTTGATCGCCCAGGGGGTGGATGCGATCGCCATTTCCGCCAACGATCCGGACGCGGTGGTGCCGGTGCTGAAAAAAGCGATGCAGCGCGGCATCAAAGTGGTTTCCTGGGACTCCGGCGTGGCGCCGGCAGGCCGCCAGATCCATCTTAATCCTTCCAATAACGCCTTAATTGGCGAGACCAACGTCAAGCTCGCCGCCGATGCGCTGAAGGCGCTGAACGTGGAGAAGGGGGATGTGGCGGTGTTAAGCGCCACCCCGACCTCCACTAACCAGAATATCTGGATTGAGGAGATGAAAAAGGTGCTGCCGCAGTATCCGTCCGTCAATCTGGTGACCGTAGCCTACGGTGACGATCTGTCGGATAAAAGCTACCGCGAAGCGGTGGGCCTGCTGAAATCATATCCGGATCTGAAAGTCATAGTTTCGCCGTCATCGGTGGGAATTGTTGCCGCCGCGCAGGCGGTGAAGGACCAGGGAAAAATTGGCAAAGTCTATGTCACCGGGCTGGGGCTGCCGTCGGAAATGGCCGGCGCGATCAAGTCTGGCGCCAGCAAAAGCTTCGCCATCTGGAACCCGATTGACCTCGGTTACGCCGCCACCTATCTGGCCGACGATTTAGTCAAAGGCACGGCGACCAAAACCGAAGCCAGTATGGGCAAGCTGGGCAAAGTGAAGCTGGACGCCGAAGGGAATGGCGCGATGGCCGAGCCGTTTGTCTACGATGCGAGCAACATCGATAAGTTCTCGAAAATTTTCTAACCCTTGTTCCCTCACCCCGGCCCTCTCCCAGAGGGAGAGGGGGAACGGCTGGCCCTCTGCGCGATGCGGCCTGCGGGCGCCGTACCATTCCCTTTCCCCTTTGGGGAGAGGGTTAGGGTGAGGGGCGATTTTACGGAGAACTATCATGTCAGCATCAACACCACTGCTGTCGCTGAAGGGGATCACCAAGATTTTTCCCGGTGTGCGCGCCCTTGAGAACGTGCAGCTCGATCTCTGGCCCGGCAAAGTGACCGCCCTCATCGGCGAAAACGGCGCGGGGAAATCCACGCTGGTCAAAGTGATGACCGGTATTTATCAGCCCGAAGAGGGGGAGATCCTCTATAAAGCGATTCCCATTCATCTGCCGACGCCGGAGTCGGCGCACAAGATGGGGATCACCGCCATCCACCAGGAAACCATACTGTTTGACGAACTTTCGGTCAGCGAAAACATTTTCGTCGGCCAGTATCTGTATAAGGGACTGCTCAAAACGCTCGACTGGCCGGCGATGCACCGCCGGGCTGGTGAGATCCTCGCCCGGCTGGAAGTCCAGATCGACCCGCGGGCAACGTTAAAAACGCTCAGCATCGCCCAGCGGCACATGGTGGCGATTGCCCGGGCGCTGGCTTTCGACGCCCAGGCGGTGATCCTCGATGAGCCGACCGCCGCGCTTTCCCAGCATGAAATCCTGGAGTTTTATCACATCGTTGAGCGTCTGAAGCAGGACGGCAAAGCGATCCTGTTTATCTCGCATAAGTTCGATGAAATTTTCGAGCTGGCCGACTATTACACCATCCTGCGCGATGGGGTGTACGTCAGCTCCGGGATGATGAGCGATATTACCGAAGAGCGGATGGTGTCGATGATGGTGGGCCGGGCGATCAGCCAAACCTACCCAAAAGTCGACTGTACCCCAGGGGAAACGGTGCTGGAGGTCAACGATCTTTGTCATCCTACCGAGTTTGCCGATATCAGCTTCAGCCTGCGCAAGGGGGAAATTCTCGGCTTTTACGGCCTGGTGGGCGCCGGACGCACCGAGCTGATGCAGGCGCTCTCCGGCGTAACGCATCCCTCCTCCGGCGAGATCCGACTGAACGGCAGCCCCATGCGCTTTCGCCAACCCGCCGACGCTATCCGCGCGGGCATCGTCTGCGTACCGGAAGAGCGACAGAAACAGGGGGCGATCATCGCCCTGCCTATCGCCCAGAACATCAGTCTGCCGCAGCTGAGCAAGCTCAATCCTAACGGCGTCCTGAACGACGCCCGGGAATGGCGGCTGGCGGACGAGTACGCCTCGCGCCTGCAGGTTAAAGCCTCCAGCTGGCGGCAGCCGGTGGAGACCCTCTCTGGCGGCAACCAGCAGAAAGTGGTGATCGGCAAATGGCTGGCGACCCAGCCCGAGGTGATCATCCTCGATGAGCCGACCAAAGGCATCGATATCGGCTCAAAAGCCGCTGTGCATCAGTTTATGTCCGAGCTGGTCAGCCAGGGGCTGGCGGTGATTATGGTCTCGTCAGAGCTGCCGGAAGTGATGGGCATGGCCGACCGGATTATCGTGATGCATGAAGGGCTGATGGTCGCCGAGTACCGGGCCGGGGAAGCGACGGCGGAAACCATCGTTAGCGCCGCCAGCGGCATCGGCCAGGAGGCAGCATGATGGGACACGCATGGCTGAAGCATCGCGAAGCGCTGCTGGCGCTGGTCATCATTTTGATGATCGGCGCCATTGGCAGCCGGGCGCCGTCGTTCGTTTCACCGGGTAATCTGGTGGAGATGTTTAACGATACCGCCATCCTTATCATTCTCGCCCTCGGACAGATGATGGTGCTGCTCACCAAAGGCATCGATTTGTCGATGGCCGCCAACCTGGCGCTGACCGGGATGATCGTCGCCCTGCTCAATGCCCATAATCCGGGTATTCCGGTGGTAGCGCTGCTGGCGCTGGCAACCCTGCTGGGCCTGCTGATGGGGATGATTAACGGCCTGCTGGTCTGGCGCCTCGGCATTCCCGCCATCGTGGTGACCCTGGGCACCATGAGCATTTATCGCGGCATTATCTTCCTGCTGACCGACGGCGGCTGGGTTAACTCACATCAGATGAGCGCTGATTTTCTCAGTCTGCCGCGCAGCACCCTCCTGGGATTGCCGCTGCTGAGCTGGTGCGCCATCGCCGCGCTGCTGCTGGTGGGTTACTTCCTGCGCTACAGCCGCACCGGCCGGGCCTTGTATACCGCGGGCGGCAACGCGACGGCGGCGTATTACACCGGCATTAACGCCGGGAAAATGCAGTTCGTCAGCTTCTGCCTCTCCGGCGCGCTGGCTGGCTTCTGCGGCTATCTGTGGATCTCGCGCTTCGCCGTCGCCTATGTCGATGTGGCGAACGGCTTTGAGCTGCAGGTGGTCGCCGCCTGCGTGATCGGCGGTATCAGCACCATGGGCGGAAGCGGACGGGTACTGGGCTGCCTGTGCGGCGCGCTGTTCCTCGGGGTCATCAATAATGCCCTGCCGGTGATCGGCATCTCGCCGTTCTGGCAAATGGCGATTTCCGGGGCGGTGATCGTCATGGCGGTGTTGCTTAACGAGCGCGGCAATCGCGGTCACGGGCGGTTAATCCTGCGTAACGCGGCGTTAGCCCGGCAGAAACAAGGGGTGAAATCATGAGCAAGATGATGGTATCTGAAGAGATGAAAAACGCCCCGGCCGCGCCGTCGCCGCTGCGCCGCCTGCTGTGCTGGGAAGGGTTTTTACTGGCGGTGACCCTCGCGGTATTTATCGGCAACGCCCTGGCTTCCCCTTACTTCCTCAATATCTGGAACCTCTCGGACGCGACCTTTACCTTTACCGAGAAGGCGATCGTCGTCCTGCCGATGGCGATGCTGATTATCGCCCGGGAAATCGATCTGTCGGTGGCCTCGACGATGGCGCTCAGCTCAACGGTGATGGGCTTCTGCGCGGCAGCGGGGATGGGCACCCCGCTGCTGGTGGTCATCGGCCTGGGCGTAGGTCTGCTGTGCGGCCTGTTCAACGGCTTGCTGGTGACTCGCTTTAACTTGTCGTCCATTGTGATCACCATCGGCACCATGAGCCTGTATCGCGGCATCACCTATATCCTGCTGGGCGATCAGGCGCTCAACCACTACCCGGAGAGCTTTGCCTGGTTCGGCCAGGGGTACGTGTGGGGGGCGCTCTCTTTTGAGTTTGCGCTGTTTATCCTCCTCGCGGCTGCCTTCACCTTCCTGCTGCATAAAACCAACTTTGGCCGCCGAACCTACGCCATCGGCAATAACCCGACCGGCGCCTGGTACTCCGGGATCAACGTGAAGCGACATAACCTCGCGCTGTTCGCGCTGGTCGGGCTGATGGCCGGGCTGGCGGCGGTCCTGTTGACCTCACGGCTCGGCAGTACCCGCCCCACTTTGGCGATGGGCTGGGAGCTGGCGGTTGTCACCATGGCGGTGCTCGGCGGCGTCAATATTCTTGGCGGTTCCGGCAGCATGCCCGGGGTGATCATCGCCGCCTTTCTGATGGGGCTGGTGACCTTCGGCCTGAGCCTGCTGAACATCCCCGGCATCGTGATGTCGGTGATTATCGGCGCGATGCTGATCGTGGTGATCTCCCTGCCGATTATGGCCCGGCGGATGCTGCAGCGAAGACGATGTTAATTTCCCCCTCGCCCTGGCCCTCTCCCCAAGGGAGAAGGGCGGGATGAGGGGAAACGGATTTCCCAAAATCAACATTAAGGAGAATTATCATGAGTTTTATGTTGGCATTACCTAAAATCAGCCTCCACGGCGCAGGCGCTATCGGTGATATGGTCAAGCTGGTAGCGGGCAAACAGTGGGGCAAGGCGCTGATCGTCACCGACGGTCAACTGGTGAAGCTGGGCCTGCTGGACAGTCTGTTTTCCGCGCTGGATGAACAGCAGATGGCTTATCAGCTGTTTGACGACGTGTTCCCCAACCCCACCGAAGCGCTGGTGCAGCAAGGCTATGCGGCGTACCAGGCGGCCCGCTGCGATTACCTGATCGCCTTCGGCGGCGGCAGCCCGATTGATACCGCCAAAGCGATAAAAATCCTCACCGCCAACCCAGGCCCCTCCACCGCCTACTCCGGCGTCGGCAAAGTGAAAAACGCTGGCGTGCCGCTGGTGGCCATCAACACCACCGCCGGCACGGCGGCGGAGATGACCAGCAACGCCGTGATTATCGATAGCGAGCGTCAGGTAAAAGAGGTGATTATCGACCCGAACCTGATCCCGGATATCGCCGTCGACGACGCCAGCGTGATGCTCGACATCCCACCAGCCGTTACCGCCGCCACCGGCATGGACGCCCTGACCCACGCCATCGAGGCCTTTGTCTCCGTTGGCGCCCATCCCCTGACCGACGCCAACGCCCTCGAGGCCATCCGCCTGATCAACCTGTGGCTGCCAAAAGCGGTAGAGGAGGGACACGATCTGCAGGCCCGCGAACAGATGGCCTTTGGCCAGTATCTGGCGGGCATGGCGTTCAACAGCGCCGGTCTCGGGCTGGTACACGCCCTGGCCCATCAGCCTGGCGCCACCCACAACCTGCCGCACGGGGTGTGCAACGCCATCCTGCTGCCGATCATCGAAAACTTTAACCGCCCGAACGCGGTGGCGCGCTTTGCCCGCGTGGCGCAGGCGATGGGCGTCGATACCCGCGGCATGAGCGATGAAGCCGCCAGCATGGAGGCCATCAACGCCATTCGCGCGCTGAGCAAACGCGTAGGGATCCCCCAGGGCTTCAGCCAGCTTGGCGTCAGCAAAGCCGATATCGAAGGCTGGCTGGACAAAGCGCTGGCCGACCCGTGCGCGCCGTGTAACCCGCGCCCCGCCAGCCGCGATGAGGTACGCGAGCTCTATCTGGAGGCATTATGATCCGCAAAGCCTTTGTGATGCAGGTGAACCCTGACGCGCACGAGGAGTATGCACGTCGCCACAACCCCATCTGGCCGGAGCTGGAGGCGGTGCTGAAAACGCACGGCGCGCACCACTACGCCATTTATCTCGATAAAGAGCGCAACCTGCTGTTCGCCACGGTGGAGATTGAGTCGGAAGCCCGCTGGGAGGCGGTCGCCAGCACGGAAGTGTGCCAGCGCTGGTGGAAATACATGCGCGAGGTGATGCCCAGCAACCCGGACAACAGCCCGCTGAGCGCGGAGCTCAAAGAAGTGTTTTATCTGGCGTGAAACCCGCGACGCCGGAGAGTACTTTCCCCGGCCTCCCCCCATGCGGGCTGGAGGCCGGTTCAACGGCGATAATGCAAAACAGGGGACACGATCCTTTACGCTCCCCTGTTTCTCTCGTCCATCATCCGGGGAAAAGTGCGTATTTGTCTTTATCCGCATCGGTAATTTCTCTTAATACCCGGCAAGGTACGCCAGCGGCAACCACATTCGCCGGTATAGAGCGATTTACCACACTGCCCGCGCCTATGACTGAATTCTGGCCAATCGTTACCCCGGGATTAATAATCACCCCCGTGCCTAACCAGACCCCATCTTCAATCACTACCGGTAATGAAAACTGTTGATGCGTATGGCGCAGCGCGGGGTGGATGGGATGCCCGGCGGTGGAGATAGTGACATTTGGCGCAAACATGACGTTATTGCCGATGATAATGTCCGCATCGTCGACCAGCGTGAGGTTAAAATTGGCATAAAAATTATCACCAATCGTCGTATGGATCCCATAGGCAATATTGATCGGCGGCTCTATCCAGCATTGTTCGCCGACTTTCGCGAACATGCGCTGAATAATATCGTTGCGCAATTCCTGATTAAACGGATGCGAATGATTATATTCATAGGCCCGCGCTTTACCCATCAGCCGCTGCTCCGGCAAGCCATATCCTGCATCCAGGTAAAGCTCACCGCTGTTCATACGTTTTTTCATATCCATCATGACATCTTCCTTCTCTGTCAGGCACCACCCTGTGCCACGGAATGTTGATAATTAAACGGTCATCGCATTATCGCGCAGCGGCTCACTTTTCGCCTTGCCCGCTAACGTAAACGCGGATATTAAGGTGACCGTCAGGGCTATTCCGCCGAGGATCATATAGGTCTCCTGGAAGCCGATCCGATCATACATATTGCCGGCGAAGGCGGAGAGGAAGATCGCCGCCACCTGTTTGGCGAACTGGAAGCCCACCAGATAAATGGTCGCCGACAGCCGGACATCAAACACGCCGGTGATGTATTTAAAGGCGCCCACCAGCAGGAACGGCACTTCCAGCGCATGGAGCATCTTCAGCGCCACCACTTCCGCGGCGGTGGTGGCGAAGGAAGAGCCAATCATTCTGGCCGCCATCACCATCCCGGCGATCAGCAGGGTATTCTTCGCTCCGATGCGGTTAATAATCCACGGCGAGCTGAACATAATGATGGCGTTACATATTTCTCCCGCGGTGGTGGCGAAACCAAAGGCACGGGTGCCTGCTTCCGGGGTCGCAAAGAACGATTTGAAGAAGGTGGCGAACTGCTGATCGAAAACGTCATACACGCAGGCTACGCCGATAACATACAGAATAAACATCCACATCTTCCGCTGACGGAACATGCGCACCGCCGTTTTTAAATCGATCGCCGGGCGATTGGCGCCGAGCGAGTCCATTACCTGCGCGGACTGACTGGCCTGCGGTTTGGCGATAGCCACCAGCACCACCAGCAGCAGCGCGGCGGCCGACCCCATCCAGAACACCCATTCGGGATTAATGCTGAACAGCATGCCGGCGGTGGTGGCGCACAGCGCCCATCCCAGACAACCAAAGGTGCGCGCCTTGCCGTATTCAAACCCGCTGTTGCGGCTTACCCGTTCGATATAGGCCTCCATCGCGCCGGCGCCTGCGGAGAATACAAAGCCGATATAGGCGCCGCCGCTCAGCGCCCCGAGCCAGATGTTGGTTTTCAGCAGCGGCGCGAAAACATAGAGGAAGAAGGGAGCAATCAGCACCAGCAGAACGGTCACGATCCACATCAGATGTTTTTTCAGCCCCAGCTTGTCTGAGATCACCCCGAGAACCGGCTGGAAACAGATGGCGAACAGCGACAGGCTGGAGAAAACGAGGCCGGTTTCAGTTTTATTCAGGCCGATAACATCCGACAGCCAGATCGGCAGAAACGGAAAGCAGGTGGCCATGATGAAGAAGTAGAGAAAGAAGAACAGCCCGAAAATCCAGAAGTTGGGGTTGTTTTTGTGGGTACAGACGGTCGGGTTCATTATATTTTCCTCAAGAAGGGCCGCGACGCGGCCCGATACCATCACACGCGTTGCAGGCCAATCAGAATGGCGCTTTCCGGGTCGAGGATGGGCAGCGCCAGCCCCGCCTGCTGTAGCCACTCACCGCTCACCGTCTGCGGCGTCGTCATCCATGCCGGCAGCTTCCGCATGGTGTGGCCGCCCTCGCCGGTGATCTGAATGTTCGGATGATCGAGGAGCGTCACCTGATAGCGGGCGCTCGCCTCCAGCCCCGCCAGGCGCAGCGGCGCCATCAGGGTGTAGTCCGGCATCGCCAGCTGGCTGACGAGGAAAATCGCCTGCGCTTTATCCGGGCTGACGACGCCATGAGCAAGGGTGGTGGCGTCCGGCATATCCATCCGCCACTGCACGCCGTGATGGATCACGTCGCGCCACTGCTTATGCAGAGCCGCGTATTTCCTATACCCGGCGCGCTCTTCTTCATCGGCGCTCACTGGATCCAGCTCAAGCCCCATATGACCGAACAGCGCCGTCAGGCCGCGGAAGGCGATACTGTGCTGGCGGAAGGTGGCATGACAGTGGCGATTACCGATATGCGCGCCCATCACCTCCGGCGGGAAGAAGTAGCTCATGCCGCGCTGGATGGTGTTGCGCTCAAGGGCGTCATTGTTGTCAGAAGCCCAGAAGCGATGGCTGCGCTTGAGGACTTCATAATCGATACGACCGCCGCCGGAGGAGCAGGATTCAAATTCAATATGCGGGAAGCGGGCCACCAGCGTATCCAGCAGGCGGTAGAACTGGCGAGTCTGCGCATCGGCGGCGGCTTTGCCGTTATGGCCCGGCTGCACCAGCTCACGGTTCATATCCCATTTCACGTAGTCCACCGCGTGTTCGCCCAGCAGCCAGCTCATCCGCTCCAGCAGATAATCAAAGGCTTCCGGAATATTCAGGTTCAGGACAAACTGATGACGCCCGGGAAGCGGCGTATAGCCCGGAAGCGCCAGCACCCAATCAGGGTGTGCCCGATACAGATCGGAATCCGGGTTAATCATCTCAGGCTCCACCCAGATACCGAACTCCATCCCCAGCGATTTCACGTGGTTGATAACCGGCGTCAGGCCGTGGGGGTATTTTTTCTCATCGAGATACCAGTCGCCGAGCGCCGCCCAGTCGTCGTTGCGTCCTTTAAACCAGCCGTCGTCAATGATAAAACGCTCCACGCCCAGGGCCGCCGCTTCATCCGCCATGCGCATGATGTAGTCCGGATCGTGGTCGAAATAGATCCCCTCCCAGGTGTTGAGATGCACCGGGCGCGGCTTGTTGCCCGGGAAGCGAATAATCCGTTCGCGCAGATAACGATGGAACTGCTGGCTCATGCCGTTCAGCCCGTTCGCCGAGTAGCTGGCATACAGGTAAGGCGTCCACAAGGTTTCCCCTTCTGCCAGCGCCATTTCGCCCGGCAGATAGAGCGCCTCGGCCTGCAGATAGCGGCGGCCATCGGTTTTCACCTCCGCCCGCAGGCGATGATTACCGCTCCAGGCCAGATGCACGCCCCAGACTTCACCCTGCATCTCGCTAAAGGCGTGGCTGCCGGTGATCAGGGCCGGGAAATGTTCGTGAGAGGTGCGCCCGCGGCGATTCTCCAGCACAAAGCTGTCGTGCTCCAGGGTCAGGCGGTGAGGCTGAAACTCGCGGATCCAGCGGCCATGGAAAGCCATTACCTCACGAGCGCGTTCGGCGACCGGCAGCGTGACCGCCAGGCGATCCACCTGCCATGGGCTGACGCGCAGATTGGTCACGCCATGGCGCACGCTCAACACACCGCTGGCATCCAATGCGATCTCGCTGTACAAACGCAGGCCGGCATGCGGGTCTTCGCTGACCAGGGTTAGCGTCTGGCCCTCGTGCCGCACTTTGCTGGTGGCGAAAATCGGCGAGGCATCCAGCCCCTGGCGATGGCCTTCAATGCCCGGCGCGCCAAACAGACCATGGCCCAGTTCCGCCATTAAAGTGACCGGGGAATCGACATCGAGGCGGCCATTGGCGACCGGTCGCGTCAGGCTGTCGGCATCCTGCGGCGAAAAGTGGCTTAAATGCGGCCCCCAGTAGATAATTTCGGCGAAAGGGCGGGCTTTGATCACCACGTCAACCGTTGCGCTTTGCAGGCGTATAATCGAATCTGACATTAGACATCTCCATATCAAGGAATGTCTTACTGTTGATCCGAAACGTTTCGGACGCCAACCAAAACGTTTCGGATCCGTGATCGAGTTCAGGAAATTAATCTGTGGAGAGAATTATCAGGCGGTTTCGCCGGGAATGAATTCGGGCTGCCAGAGCACCTGAAGCGAGGTCAGATCTTCGCCGGCAATTAAGCGGCGGACCATCGTGGCTATCTGGCGGCCCACCCCCTGTCGGGTGGATTGAACCACCGCGCCCACCGGGGTGTCGATGATGCTATCCTGCGGCAAACCGTCGTAGACCACCAGTGAGACGCGATCGGCGCCGGTAAGACGTCCGAGCTGAGCCAGGGCCATCGCCGCGCCGTCGCCATGGGTATTGCAGTCGGTGACAATCGCCGTTGGCGGTTCAGGCAAGCGCAGCAGCTCCATCGTTGTCTGAAACCCGCCGCGGCGGGTGGGCGGCACGCTGCGCAGCCAGGTTTCCGCCAGGCCCGCTTCGCGCAGCGCTTCCAGGTAACCGTTGCGGCGTTGGGTAATAAACGCCTGATTATTATTTTCGCTCAGCAGCGCGATGCGCCGGTGCCCCTGGCTAATCAGATGACGGGTGGCGCGATACGTGCCCGCCTGGTTATCGAAATCAAACCAGGCGTAGGGCTGCGGCAGGCGGCTACGGCCCAGCGCGAGAAAAGGAAAGCCGGAAGAGAGCAGCTGAATCAGGCGCGGGTCGTCATCCAGGGTATGCGCGACGATCAACGCATCGACGCGACGGCTCTGCACCATGCGCATATAGCCGTGTTTATCGGCCTGTTCATCATCGGCGATCAGCAGTAAATCAATCTCATAGCGCGCCAGCTCGTGGCTGATTTCTCCCACCATTTCGAGAAAGACGTTGTTATTCAGCGGCGCGGGGCGCACGGGGAAAACGAGGCCAACGGCGTCGATTTTGCCCATTTTCAGGCGACGCGCGAACGTGTTTGGCCGATATCCGCGACGCTGCGCTTCAGCCTCCACGCGAGCACGGGTCTCCTGCGACACATCATCATAGCCGTTTAACGCGCGGCTGACGGTCGTTACCGAGATCCCAAGTTCTTTAGCAATGGCTTTCAGCGACATAGGTATGCCTGTCTTCGCGGAAGAATGCGGCTAGTGTCCCGCAATACGGCTATGGCGTCCAGCGAGAGCGCGACGCCCGCCGGTGCGATGTCAGTTTTGCTCAGCGATCAGCAGGGCCTGCGTATCCGGCTCCAGGGCCTGAAACACATGCTCCTGATCCGCCGGATAGCAGATATAGTCGCCCTCGCCGAGCTCTTCCGGCGCCGACGTCAGCCCTACCCGCGCCCGCCCCTGGGTCACGATAATATGTTCCACCGAGCCTGGCGGATGCGGATGCGAAATGCGGTCGGCGCCGGGCTGGGTGAGCAGCAAATAGATGTCCCGACGCGCGCCGGGTGGACAGGCGGCCAGCAAAATAGCCTGATAGTTCGCCTGCTCCGCCACCACTTTTGTCCCCTCGCCGCGACGGATCACCTGCGTTTTGTTCACCTGCGGCTCAAGCAGCCTGGCAAATGGAATATCCAGCGCTACGCAGAGCGACCACAGCGTTTCCAGACTCGGATTACCGTTGCCGGACTCCAGTTGCGATAGCGTGGATTTTGCGATACCCGCCCGACGCGCGACTTCCGCCAGCGAAAGCCCGGTCCGCGCCCGCTCCCGCACCAGACTTTTGGCGATAACGCTGATTGGCTGTGTCATACCCGCCCCTTGTTTTTTATATCGAACGATTTGTTCGCCTTGAAAAACGATCATTATGTGTTCATTATAATGGAAATTCGTTCGATATGGCTAAGTGATATGAAACAAACTCTCTCCAGTCTCAGCGGAGACACGATAAAAGCGATTGTTTTAGTTTGCCTCGCCGTCGGGGTGGTAGGCATGTCCTATGGGTCGCTGGCGGTGGCTTACGGCTTTCCCTTATGGGTGCCGCTCGTACTTTCGGTGTCCGTGCTGGCGGGCGCCTCTGAATTTATGTTTATCGGTATTGTCGCCAGCGGCGGTAGCCCGCTGGCCGCCGCCGCCGCCGGCCTGTTAGTCAACGCGCGCCATATCCCTTTCGGGGTGACCGTGCGCGAACTGGTTGGTCGGCGCGCCTTAAGCTTTATCGGGTGCCACATTATGAACGACGAGAGCGTGGTCTTTGGCTTGTCGCAGCCCACCCCCGCGCAGCGCAAAGCGGCCTACTGGCTGTGCGGCGCCGGCGTAGCGCTGATCTGGCCTTTGGGTACGCTCACCGGCGCCGCCGTCGGCAAACTGCTGCCGGCGCCGGAAACCATCGGGCTTGACGCGGTCTTCCCGGCAATCCTGCTGGCGCTGGTGATCCCGGCCTTTAAAAACCGTACCACGCTGATCCGCGCCGTCAGCGGCGCCGCGCTGGCGCTTGCTGCCGTGCCGTTTGCGCCTACCGGGCTGCCGGTGCTGCTCTCGTTGTTTGGTTTACTGTCGAGGAAAAAATAATGGGCAATATGACGCTGTTTATCGCCGGTATCGCCATCCTGTCGCTGGGAACCTATCTGATGCGTCTTGGCGGCGCGAAGCTTGGTAATCGGCTGGCATTTTCCGAGCGCTCGCAGGCGCTGCTTTCCGATGCGGCGACGGTGCTGCTTTTTTCCGTCGCCCTGGCCACCACTTTCTATGAAGGCCCGCATTTCGCCGGCATGGCGCGCGTTCTGGGCGTGGCTGTCGCTGTGTTTCTCGCCTGGCGCAAGGTGCCGCTGATCGGCGTGATTATCGCCGCGGCGGTGGTGACGGCGCTGCTGCGGCTGGCGGGTATGTCCTAGGACGGGTAGGCGTAATTCGCCAAACCGGTGCGTTGTCCGCTAATTGTGCCTTCGAGCCAGTGAATAACCGCCGTTATCTCCAGCGGGCGCTGCTGGTCTATCGTCAAAAGGGGCCCTAAAGACATGGGCTGCGCGCGCCCGGCCAGCTGGGCCAGCTCCGGCAGATACTCTTCGCCGGGGTGGCCCGGCGGCCGCGTCGCCAGCCGCGAGGCATAGCGCGCGACCGCCAGCTCGGGGGAGATATGGTTCCAGATCTCAATCACCTGCTCCACGCCCGCCTGCCGCAGCAATTTTTGCAAGGTCTCCCGGGGCTGAAAGCCGAACCAGGCGTCGATCAACCAGACCATACTGGCAGGCGACGCGGCGACAATCGACCAGATCACCTCATACGCCGCACAGCCCAGCTGGCGATTCATTGGCCGGTCGACCGGGGCCAGACGCGCCATAAACGGCTCTTTGATGCCGTCGATCGTCAATACCGGCAGGCTGAAGGTCTCCGCCAGCAAACGGGTGATGGTAC
Organism: Klebsiella sp. JB_Kp031; assembly: GCF_040064295.1. Classification (NCBI taxonomy): domain Bacteria; kingdom Pseudomonadati; phylum Pseudomonadota; class Gammaproteobacteria; order Enterobacterales; family Enterobacteriaceae; genus Klebsiella; species Klebsiella sp. JB_Kp031. The sequence goes on along the minus strand of NZ_JBEAJW010000031.1, from coordinate 36,753 downwards.
TCTTCCCCGAGGCCGGAATGCCGTTGATTAAAATAGCCGTTTTGCAGACTGGGGTCAGATGTCTGTTCATAGTAATGCGACAACCTCCTCCCGGCTGCGGGCCATCCGCAGTTTGGCCATCGTGTCATTGTTATCCAGCAGCGCGACGATGGAGCGGATCCCCTCCTCGATATGCGCATTGCTATCACGGGCGCCAAACATAATGACAATGTCGGCTTTTTCACTGTCCGCAAAGGGAATCGGCTTTTCCAGCAGCACCAGGCTAAAGCAGTTGCGTCTGACGCCGCACTCGGGTCGGGCATGGGGGATAGCAATACCTTCATCGAAGACGTAATAGGCGCCATGGTTCAGGGTATTGTCGATCACCGCCTGGCTATATTCCGTCGAAATAAAGCCTTTTGCCTCCAGCGGGCGGGCAGCCAGCTTTATTACCCGCTGCCAGTCGGACTCCACAACGCCAACCTGAATGGCATCGGCCTCAATAAGCAGTTCTTTTATGGTCATTCTGTATTCCTAAATATTGCGGCGAATAATATTGCGTAAATTATCAATCTGCAGAAACAGCGTATCAATATTCTGCCGGTGGGTGGTGCTTTTGGCATATATGGATAGCGCCCGGTTGTAAGTCAGCATCAATGTTTTTTGCACCTCGCTATTGCCAGGCTGGCGCTGTAGTTCGCCTTCCAGCCTGGCAATCTCCTCCGCCAACTGACGGGACTGTTGATCATAATCCTGCAGCGGGGTTTGCTCTTTTTTCCACAACGTTTTCAATGATTCAAACATAGCAAGTTCCCTCCCTGGCGGAAGACAGGGCAACGAAATAGAGAGTGACGGAGAAAACGTTATTTAAATAACGCCATTTTTTCCATTAAGACTTCAGTGACCGCCTGGTTGGCGGGAATTAAGAATTTCCGTACGCTGTCATTCACTTTCCCTTTCTCAAACGTCGTTTTACAGCGGTCAACCCACTGCACGTTCATTTCCGTCCCGACGTTCACTTTATTAATCCCTTCGGTGACGGCCAGCCGCATATCCTCATCGCTGACGCCGGTACCGCCGTGCAGCACCAGCGGCACGCCGGTCGCCGCGCTAATCTGTTTCAGCCGCTGGTGCTGTATCTGCGCTTTACCGGTGTAGAGGCCATGCACAGTGCCCACCGAGACGGCCAGCATATCGACCTGGGTCTCCTCCACAAAGCGTTTCGCATCTTCGACGGTGGTAAAACAGATATCTTCCGCCGCCACCGCTTTTCCATCCTCTGACCCACCGATCGCCCCCAGTTCGCCTTCTACCGTAATATTGCGCGGGCGGGCCATCTCCACCACTATTCGCGTATTACCGATATTTTCCTCAAGGCTTAAATGTGAGCCGTCGTACATCACCGACGAAAAGCCCGCGTTCATTGCCGTCTCGATGGCCTTAATATCTGAGCAGTGGTCAAGATGCAGACAGGCTGGAATATTTTCACTGTCCGCTAATGAACGCACGGCGTCGACCAGCAAACGATAGCCGAGGTACTCCGCGGTCCCGGTTGAAATTTGGATCATTAACGGGCTGTTGCTGTTTTGCGCGGCTTTGAAAAACGCCGGCAGCATCTCAATACAGTGCAAGTTAAACGAGCCAATCGCTTTAAAATTTCTCGCTTGGGCAATTTTTAAAATCTCATTGAAATTATACAGACTCATGAACATTTTCCCCTTTCGGCTTAGCGGATTTCCCGTTGACAAACCATGCCAGTGCGGCGACAAACACAATAAATAAGGCGACAAAGAGCCAGTTATTCTGGAAGGCGTGGCCTAATACCAGACCCGAGCTGATGACGTCAGAGTCGCTGAAGGTGACGCCCGTAAAGCCATAGCTCTCCAGCATGGGTACCAGAATGGCCGGCAGAAACGTGATAAACAGGCCGTGAATAACCCCGCCGATCATCGCCCCGCGGCGTCCGCCCAGCGCGTTGCCAAAAACCCCTGCCGTGCCGCCGGCGAAAAAGTTGGTTAACAGCCCGGGGAGGATCATCGCCAGACCGAACATCGGGAAAACCAGCATGCCGATAATCGAGCCGACGGTCGTCGCCAGAAATCCGACAATCACCGCATTCGGCGCATAAGGAAACAGTACCGGGCAATCAAGAGCCGGCTTCGCATCCGGGACAATACGCATCGCGATACCGCGAAAGGCCGGCACCAGCTCATTGAGCAATAAACGCACGCCGCTATAGAGGACAAAGACCCCGGCGACAAACTGAATGGACTGCATAAAGGCATACATCAGGTAGTTAATCCCGCCGGAGAACTGCGCGATGTACTGGGGGCCCGCCGCGATAGCCGGGATGAGATACATCGGCACCATCACCACCGCCATGGCCAGATAGGTATCCTGCAGAAACTTAAAGTTATCAGGCAGCTCGAGATCTTCCGTGGAGCGGGAGCCTTTGCCGACGACCTTTGCGACGGCGGCCTGCACCAGATAACCGATGGTACAGAAGTGCCCCAGGGCCACGTCGTCAGATCCGGTAATGCGCCTGACCACCGGCTGCGCCAGGGCCGGCATTAACACCGCCATCACGCCGCCGAAGATGCCCCCGGTTAAAATCAGCGGTACGCCGGTGAGCCCGGACTTATAGCCAATCACGGCGCCGATCGTCGCCATCCACAGCAGCGCCTGGCCGGTCAGGAAAATATATTTAAGCGGCGTCAGACGGGCGATAATAATATTGACGGCAAAGATCACCAGCAGCGTCAGCGCCACTTCCGAACCTAATTCCCGATTCGCTAACCCGGCGATGGCGGCCACATCGGTAATATAGCCTTTCATGCCAAATCCCTGGGTGAAGATATCGTTCAGAAAGGTTAGCGTGGCGACAATGATGTTGATCCCCGCCATCATAATTAAGAAGCCAAGCAGCGTTTTAAACGTCCCTTCCGCGGTTTTGCCCGGCGATTTCTTTTGCAGGATCAGGCCAAGCATGGCAATAAAAGCAATAAGAATGGATGCCTGGCCAAGTAAATCCTTAACGATAAACGCAACGAAGCTATTCATAATCAGCCACCTTCAGATGACGTTCTTTTAAGAATGCGACGATCTTGGTTTCAATTTCCTCTTTATCCGTAAGCTTATTGAGCACCACGACGCGTTTAATTTCCTCTTCAGTGGCATCGGCGGTTAAGATGTCGGCAAAGGTTTTTTGCGTCAAAATCATATCCGATTTAAAGGCTCCGGCTTCGGATACGGTGGTGTGTTCAATATGAGCGGGAATTTCCAGCTTTTTTAAAACTGCCTTCGCCGTCATTTCAATGGCAAAGCTTGAACCGAGGCCGCAGCCACATACGCATAAAATTTTCAGCATGGAGGGTCTCCTCAAATAATATTGAGTTGCTTGGCAAGTTTATAATGATGTCCTTCAGTATCGACCAGACGTTTTTTCATACTGACTAAATCAATCGGAATAGGTTTGTTACTGGAATTAATTATTATGGCTTTATTTTTCATACCTGACTGAATACAGCGAACCACTTCACTGGCCATAATGGTGCCCTGATAAATCTCTTCACAGGTCGGGTCACCGCTGCGTAGGCCATAACCGACAATCGTTTTACGGATTCGGACGCCGATTTGCGGTTCCAGCTGTTTGATCATGGTATCAATCGCTCCCTGAAAGCCGGGAGAGTATTCTTTGGTGTAGCCTTCTGAGCAGAGGATAACGACGCTGTTCTGCGTGCTCAGCTTCCGGGTAATCCGCTCCGCAAGCATGGCCAGCGGCATCTGCGCCTCCGGGATCAGGGCAATATCCGCATTGCATTTAATGGCGGACTGTAACGTTAATTCTCCACAATAACCTCCTAATATCTCAACCATAAAAACCCGCCCCGGCAGCGCTCTTCCGGTATTTCTTAAACGGGAGACTTCTTTAATAATCTGCTCGCAGGCCGTGGAAAAACCAATCGTATAATCACTGCCATACACGTCATTATCGATAGTCATTCCCACGCCAAAGCAATTAATATCAAATTCACTTAGGGTATTGAGAAACTGCAGGCTGCCGTCCCCCCCGGCCATAATAAGCACGTCAATACGCAGCGATTTCAGTTTTTTAGCAATCATTTCATATTCGCTGCGCTGTAGTTTGCGACTGGTTCGTCCGGAGGTAATGATCGGCACCGCGGTAATGGAGAAATCAACCAGATCGCGCCACGCGATATCCTGATGATTTTTCTCCAGCAGGCCAGGAATACCGCCATTAAACAGCGTGATGTCGGCATCAGCCTGCCTGGCAATCTGGAATATAAAATTATTCATTCCCGAAACATCCCCGCCGCTAATAACGATGCCAATTTTCATGACGCCTCCTCGCTCATTTGCCTGACGACATTTTTCCCTGACTGCAAGACTTGTATTTGCAATGGAGATCACATAATGCTTATTAAATTACGTACATGAATAGTTGACAGTCACAACGGCGGGCTTATTTTTGTGACAAAGATCGCACATACAGAGCGTGTTCTTCATCGCTTTTCCTTTTTAATATCTTTATATTTCATAGCGTTAAAATATCGAGATATTCAACAGTGAAGATGTTTCATTGGCGGTAATAATGGGGAGTTAAGAAAAGAACGGAAACGTGAGTACTGCCACATTTTTTTCGCGGCGGTGGGGAATAGTGGCTGTTTTTTGCCGAAACGGAAACAAAAAAAGCGCCCTGAGGCGCTCTTTCGACAGTAGCGTTACGCTTATTTGTTCAGTTCCGCAGTCATATGCACGCGGTTGCCGGTAAACGCTTCGGTAATTTTGTAAGACGACGCGCCTGCTGCCTGGGCCTGTGCGGCGATTTTCGCTTCCGCGCCGTCCATCGTTGCAGCGGTAGCGGTGACGGTTTCAGCGGCGAAGGAAGCAAAAGAGGCGGCCATAGCGATTACTGCGACAAAAGTTTTGATGCTTTTCATGATATAAACCCTTTCATTTAGTTGTTTAGATAAGGCGTTGTGCCTTGATGTGTTAAATAGTAGCCCGCACATCACCAAACAAAAAGCGGAAGGATTTGCTGTCATTATTCAAATTTACTGATTAACTTTTAACCCGCGATCAAACGCTGCGGGTGGGTGTAGATCGTCGCCCTGCCCGGCTTGCAAAAGCCCACCAGCGTCAGGTTGCAGCGCTCGGCGACCTCCACCGCTAAGGTGGTGGCTGCTGATACCGCGAACAGGATCTCGACCCCGCACATCGCGGCTTTCTGCACCATTTCATAGCTGGCGCGGCTGGAGACCAGCGCGGCGCCCTGCTGCCAGCCCTCACCGATTTCCGCCCGCCGGCCCAGCAGTTTATCCAGCGCCACATGCCGGCCGACGTCTTCAAAACCTCCCGCCAGTTCGCCCGTCGACCGGACCCAGGCGGCCGCGTGGGTACAGCCGGTGAGTCGGCCGACCGGTTGAAAGTCGTTAAGATGCGCCAGGGCCTGGTCGAGATTGGCGATATCGAACGTCTGAGTGAACGGCAGCGGTTGAACCGGCTTACCAATATCATTGAGCTGCTCGACGCCGCAGACCCCGCAGCCGGTGCGCCCGGCCAGCGCGCGACGCCGGGCTTTGAGCCCCATAAAACGCCGGCTGGAGAGTTCAATCTGCACCTCAAGGCCGTTGCATACCGACACCACGTCCATGCCGAAAATCTCCCGCCGATGCTCAATAATCCCTTCGGATAAGGAGAAGCCGACGGCGAACTGCTCCAGGTCTTTCGGCGTGGCCATCATCACCACGTGGGAGATACCGTTGTAGACCAGCGCGACCGGTACCTCTTCCGCTAACTCATCTGGCTGAGGATGTTGCAGATCCTCGCGCTTCCAGAGGGAGACCTGGCGATATCCTGTGACATTCGTCACATTTTCGATTTGTTCGAGAGGCTTCTTGTTCACTTTGCTTTAACCGTATTGGAACAGGCATACACACAATGTGGTATTCTGTTTTTATCCCTTCAGGAATGAGGGAAATATGCCCTAATTCTGAACCTTTGCGGCTCTCACCGCAAAGCAAATAACTACATGTGACAATGTCGAAACAAGGAGCGAACCATGCAGGTCAGCAGAAGGCAGTTCTTTAAGATCTGCGCTGGCGGTATGGCGGGAACCACGGCAGCAGCGCTGGGCTTTGCCCCGGCGACTGCGCTCGCGGAGACACGGCAGTACAAATTGCTGCGCACGCGCGAAACCCGTAACACCTGCACATACTGTTCTGTCGGCTGTGGGCTGTTGATGTATAGCCTCGGCGACGGCGCGAAAAACGCCAAAGCATCCATTTTCCATATCGAAGGCGATCCGGATCATCCGGTCAACCGTGGTGCGCTCTGTCCGAAAGGGGCTGGTCTGGTGGACTTTATCCATTCTGAAAGCCGCCTGAAATTCCCGGAATATCGCGCGCCAGGCTCCGATAAATGGCAGCAAATCAGCTGGGACGAAGCGTTCGATCGCATCGCCAAGCTGATGAAAGAGGACCGCGACGCCAACTTTATCGCGCAAAACGACGCTGGCACCACCGTCAACCGCTGGTTGACCACCGGGATGCTGTGCGCCTCCGCCTCCAGTAACGAAACCGGCTATTTAACGCAAAAATTCACCCGCGCCCTCGGGATGCTGGCGGTGGATAACCAGGCGCGTGTCTGACACGGACCAACGGTAGCAAGTCTTGCTCCAACATTTGGTCGCGGTGCGATGACCAACCACTGGGTGGATATTAAGAACGCCAACCTGATCGTGGTGATGGGCGGTAACGCCGCTGAAGCGCATCCGGTGGGATTCCGCTGGGCGATGGAAGCCAAAATCCATAACGGTGCCAAACTCATCGTTATCGATCCGCGCTTCACGCGTACAGCGTCGGTGGCTGATTTCTATACCCCGATTCGTTCCGGTACCGACATTACCTTCCTGTCGGGCGTGATCCTGTATCTGCTGAATAACGAAAAATTCAACCGCGAATACACCGAAGCCTACACCAACGCCAGCCTGATCGTGCGTGAGGACTACAGCTTCGACGACGGGCTATTCAGCGGCTATAACGCAGAAAAACGCCAGTACGACAAAACCAGCTGGAACTATGAGCTGGACGAAAACGGCTTCGCCAAACGCGATACTACGCTGCAGCATCCGCGCTGCGTCTGGAACCTGCTGAAGCAGCACGTTTCCCGTTATACCCCGGATGTGGTCGAAAACATCTGTGGTACGCCGAAGGCCGACTTCCTCAAAGTCTGTGAATACATTGCTGAAACCAGCGCGCCGGATAAGACCGCGTCGTTCCTGTACGCTCTCGGCTGGACCCAGCACTCCATCGGCGCGCAGAACATCCGCACCATGGCGATGATCCAGCTGCTGCTGGGCAACATGGGGATGGCGGGCGGCGGCGTCAACGCCCTGCGCGGCCACTCCAATATCCAGGGTCTGACCGACCTCGGCCTGCTCTCCACCAGCCTGCCGGGCTACATGTCGCTGCCTAACGAAAAACAGGCCGACCTGCAGACCTACCTGACGGCTAACACGCCGAAGCCGCTGCTGAAAGACCAGGTCAACTACTGGGGCAACTATCCGAAGTTCTTCGTCTCCATGATGAAAGCCTTCTTCGGCGATAAAGCGACAGCAGAAAACAGCTGGGGCTTTGACTGGCTGCCGAAGTGGGATAAGAGCTACGACGTTCTGCAGTACTTCGAGATGATGAATCAGGGCAAAGTGAATGGCTATATTTGCCAGGGCTTTAACCCGGTCGCCTCGTTCCCGAACAAAAACAAGGTCGTCGCTTCCCTGTCGAAGCTGAAGTTCCTCGTGACCATCGACCCGCTCAATACCGAAACGTCCACCTTCTGGCAAAACCACGGTGAGTCGAACGATGTTGACCCGTCGAAAATCCAGACCGAAGTGTTCCGTCTGCCGTCCACCTGCTTCGCCGAAGAGAACGGGTCTATCGTCAACTCCGGCCGCTGGCTGCAGTGGCACTGGAAAGGCGCGGACGCCCCGGGGATCGCTGTCACCGATGGCGAAATCCTCGCCGGTATCTTTACGCGCCTGCGTAAGATGTATGCCGAAGAGGGTGGCCCGGCGCCAGAGCCAGTGCTCAACATGACGTGGAATTACTCCACGCCACACGAGCCGGCGTCGGAAGAAGTGGCGATGGAAAGCAACGGTAAAGCGCTGGCGGATATTACCGACCCGGCGACCGGCGCGGTGATCGTCAAGAAAGGGCAGCAGCTGAGCTCCTTCGCACAGCTACGCGACGACGGCACGACCTCCAGCGGCTGCTGGATCTTCGCCGGAAGCTGGACACCGGAAGGCAACCAGATGGCGCGCCGCGATAACGCCGATCCGTCCGGTCTGGGCAATACGCTGGGCTGGGCCTGGGCATGGCCGCTCAACCGCCGCATCCTGTATAACCGCGCCTCCGCGGACCCACAGGGTAAACCGTGGGATCCTAAACGTCAGTTGCTGAAGTGGGACGGCGCGAAATGGGGCGGCGTGGATATTCCGGACTACAGCGCCGCCGCGCCTGGCAGCGACGTCGGTCCGTTTATCATGCAGCCGGAAGGGATGGGCCGTCTGTTCGCTATCGATAAGATGGCGGAAGGACCGTTCCCGGAACACTACGAGCCGTTTGAAACGCCGCTCGGGACTAACCCGCTGCACCCGAACGTGGTCTCTAACCCGGCCGCTCGCGTCTTCAAAGGCGATCTCGAGCAGATGGGCAAAGCGGAGAAATTCCCGTACGTCGGCACCACTTACCGCCTGACCGAACACTTCCACTACTGGACCAAGCACGCGCTGCTTAACGCCATCGCGCAGCCGGAGCAGTTTGTGGAGATCGGTGAAAAACTGGCGAATAAGCTTGGCATCAGCCATGGCGATACCGTCAAGGTCTCCTCCAACCGCGGCTACATCAAGGCCAAGGCGGTGGTGACCAAACGTATTCGCACGCTAAAAGTTGACGGTAAGGATATCGATACCATCGGCATTCCTATTCACTGGGGCTATGAGGGCGTGGCGAAAAAAGGCTTTATAGCCAATACCCTGACGCCGTTCGTCGGTGATGCGAACACGCAGACGCCGGAGTTCAAAGCTTTCCTCGTGAACGTGGAAAAGGTGTAACGGAGACGACTTATGGCTTATCAATCGCAAGATATTATTCGTCGTTCCGCGACTAACGGTTTCACCCCCGCGCCTCAGGCGCGGGACCACCAGCAGGAGGTGGCGAAGCTTATCGACGTCACCACCTGTATCGGCTGCAAAGCCTGTCAGGTGGCCTGCTCCGAATGGAACGATATTCGTGATGAAGTCGGTCACAACGTTGGGGTGTATGACAACCCGGCGGACCTGACCGCCAAGTCATGGACGGTGATGCGCTTCTCGGAAGTGGAGCAAAACGACAAGCTTGAATGGCTCATCCGCAAGGATGGCTGCATGCATTGCGCCGATCCGGGCTGCCTGAAGGCCTGCCCGTCAGAAGGCGCGATCATTCAGTACGCCAACGGCATCGTCGATTTCCAGTCCGAGCAGTGCATCGGCTGCGGTTACTGTATCGCCGGCTGTCCGTTCGATGTGCCGCGTCTGAACCCGGAAGACAACCGCGTCTACAAATGTACCCTGTGCGTAGACCGCGTCACCGTCGGCCAGGAACCGGCCTGCGTGAAAACCTGCCCGACCGGCGCCATCCACTTTGGCTCCAAAGAGGATATGAAAACGCTGGCCGGCGAGCGCGTAGCTGAACTGAAAACCCGCGGTTACGACAATGCGGGCCTGTACGATCCGGCCGGCGTCGGCGGTACCCACGTCATGTACGTGCTGCACCATGCCGATAAGCCGAATCTGTACCACGGCCTGCCGGAAAACCCGGAGATCAGCCAGACCGTCAAGTTCTGGAAAGGCATCTGGAAACCGCTGGCGGCCGTCGGCTTCGCCGCGACCTTCGCAGCCAGTATCTTCCACTACGTCGGCGTCGGTCCGAACCGCGCGGAAGAGGAAGAGGACAACCTGCATGAAGAGAAAGACGAGGTGCGCAAATGAAAAGACGTGACACCATCGTGCGCTACACGGCGCCGGAACGCATCAACCACTGGGTCACCGCCTTCTGCTTCATCCTGGCGGCGGTAAGCGGGTTAGGTTTTTTCTTCCCGTCCTTTAACTGGCTGATGCATATCCTCGGCACGCCGCAGCTGGCGCGAATTCTCCACCCGTTCGTCGGGGTGGTGATGTTCGCGTCGTTCATCATCATGTTTTTCCGTTACTGGCACCACAACCTAATCAATCGGGATGATATCTTTTGGGCGAAGAATATTCGTAAGATCGTCGTCAACGAGGAGGTGGGCGATACCGGACGCTATAACTTCGGCCAGAAATGCGTATTCTGGGCGGCGATTATCTTCCTGGTACTGCTGCTGGTGAGCGGTGTGATCATCTGGCGTCCGTATTTTGCGCCGGCTTTCTCAATCCCGGTGATCCGATTTGCGCTGATGCTGCATTCATTTGCCGCAGTGGCGTTAATTGTGGTTATCATGGTGCATATCTACGCCGCCCTCTGGGTGAAAGGCACCATTACCGCGATGGTGGAAGGCTGGGTCACCAGTACGTGGGCGAAGAAACATCACCCGCGCTGGTACCGAGAGGTCCGCCAGAAACAGGAAAAGTCATCTGAATGAGTATTCGCATAATCCCGCAAGACGAGCTGGGTTCGAGCGAGAAACGCACGGCGGAAGCAATTCCGCCGCTACTGTTCCCCAGGCTGAAAAATCTGTATAACCGCCGCGCTGAACGTTTGCGCGAGCTGGCCGCCAATAACCCGCTGGGCGATTACCTGCGCTTTGCCGCGCTGATCGCCCATGCCCAGGAAGTGGTGCTGTACGACCATCCGCTGCAGATGGATCTCACCGCCCGTATTAAAGCGGCCAGCGAACAGGGCAAGCCGCCGCTGGATATCCACGTCCTGCCGCGCGACAAACACTGGCACAAGCTGCTGCACTCGCTGATTGCCGAGCTGAAGCCGGAGATGAGCGGCCCAGCGCTGGCGGTCATTGAAAATCTGGAAAAAGCCTCTGAGCAGGAGCTGGAGCAGATGGCCAGCGCGCTGTTTGCTTCCGACTTCGCCTCGGTCAGCAGCGATAAAGCGCCGTTCATCTGGGCCGCGCTGTCGCTCTACTGGGCGCAGATGGCCAGCCTGATCCCGGGGAAAGCGCGCGCTGAATACGGCGAACAGCGCCAGTTCTGCCCGGTGTGCGGCTCGATGCCGGTCTCCAGCATCGTGCAGATCGGCACCACCCAGGGGCTACGCTATCTGCACTGCAATCTGTGCGAAACCGAGTGGCACGTGGTACGCGTCAAATGTAGCAACTGCGAACAGAGCCGCGATCTGCACTACTGGTCGCTGGACAACGAGCAGGCTGCGGTGAAAGCCGAAAGCTGTGGCGACTGCGGAACTTACCTGAAGATTATGTATCAGGAGAAGGATCCGAAAGTCGAAGCCGTCGCCGACGATTTGGCATCCCTGGTGCTCGACGCCCGCATGGAGCAGGAAGGCTTCGCCAGAAGCTCAATTAACCCGTTCATGTTCCCCGGCGAAGGGGAATAAGTTCTGCGCTCCTATAACGGGCGACTCAGGTCGCTCGTTATCATTCATACGGTGTGAACACGCCGGAAATGCTCTCCTTAGCCCGTTTCTGCTTCTCCAGATATTGTTCAACTTTTAGGGTGCTGTTCAGAAGGACAAGGTATTACGGCGCACCGGATAACGAGCAAATTACACCTGATAAAAACGAAGAAAAAGCAGATCTTTGCTGAGAAATACGCTTCTGCGAGCCGCTTTCCACAATGCGATCGCGGCTTTATTCGGTATATCTTTTTCGCAATAACCAGGCTATAACACTGGATATTAACCCAGTAAAAGGGACTTGCCATGACGTTGGAAAAAGGGATTGCTTCGCTGGTTGAGGAGTTTATTGCTGCGGGGCGGCCATCATCGCGAGAACAGAGTATTGATGACCGGAGAAACGGCTATCTCGCCAGCGCCGTTCTCGCAGGGGAAACAGAAACGCGGGTGCAGGTTGAAGACATCGCGCTCGATGGCATGACCTTGCGCGCCGTCTCGCCGCCAAAAAGCAACGGCTTACTACCCACCATTGTGTATTATCACGGCGGCTGTTTTGTCAGCGGCGGCTTTGCCACCCACGACAATCAGCTCCGCCAGCTAGCCTGGTTCAGCGGTTGCCGGGTGATCGCCGTGCAGTACCGCCTGGCGCCGGAGCATACCTTTCCGGCGGCGCACGATGACGCAGAACAAGGTGTCATGATCATCCACCGGCACGCGGAGCAGCTTGGCGTTGACGCCTCACGCATCACACTGGCTGGCGACAGCGCCGGCGGGCACCTCGCTCTGGTAACGGCCCTGCGCCTGAAAGCGAATGCGGCGTGGCAACCCGCGCAACTGATTCTGATTTATCCCATGCTCGACCCCACCGCCAGCATGGCGAGCTACGTCAGCAACGGCGCTGACTATGTGATTACCCGGGACACGTTGTTGAGCGGCTATGAAATGTACCTCGCCTCGACGCCGGCGAACCATCCGGATGCCAGTCCACTCTGGCGCGACGATTTTCACGGTCTGCCGCCGGTGCATATTCTGACGGCGGAGTTCGATCCTTTACGCGACGAGGGCGAAGCGCTGCATCGAAGGCTGATGGCGCAAGGGGTGGAGAGTTCCTGTCAGCGCTATCTGGGGGTGATCCACGGCTTCTTTCAGCTGGGTGGGATCAGCCGCGCCGCGCGAGATGCCATGCGGGATATCGCCTGGCGCTTAGCATCGCCAGGACGATAACCGCCCGCGGCTTACTCTTCCTCGTTGCCGCCCTCTTCGTAAGAGCCAAAGGGCTTCGCCGGCAGCACGATGTAGATCCCCTCGAAAACGGCGCCCTGTTTATCGTCGCCAAAAAGCTCCACCTGCATTTGCACGCGGGCTTTACGCCCACGCGCCAGACGGTCGAGATCGCCGCTCAGCGAACCGAGGTCGGCGATGGCGCTGGGGCGGCCGCTAATGGGCTGACTGTAGCGGATATGCGCATCCGCCAGAATGATGGTGCCCCCCAGGTGCCGCTCGCGCAGCATCAGCCAGATAAGCCCCCATCCGGTTAAGGTAGCGAGCGAGAACAAACTGCCGGCAAACAGCGTGTGGTGCGGATTCTGATTTCCCGCTTCCGGCATGGTGGTAATAAATTTCTGCCCGGTGTACTGCTGGATGCGCACGCCCATTTTTTCACTCAGCGGGATATGCTGATACCACGCCTGCTGTAGTTGCGCGCACCAGTCGCCACGGTGGAGAATGTCGTCCAGCGATGCGACCGGCTTAATCATCAGGAAATGACGGATCGGCGTGGTGGTCGGGGTGGTGATCTCCCCCTGATTGATAAAGCCGAGCTTGGCGAAAAACTCCACCGCATCTTCGCGAGCGCTACAGGTGACCCGCTTAACCCCTTCCTGACGCGCGACGGACTCCAGGGTCATCGCCATCAGCGTACCCAGCCCTTTATCCTGCACCGAGGGATGAACGGCCATAAAGCGAATGGAGGCTTCATTCTCTGCATTGATATATAGCCGGCCGACAGCCACCAGGTTGCCCTCTTCATCCACCACCATCTGATGATGCGCCATCGCATCCCAGGCGTCACGTTCCGAACCCTTAGGCTGATGCAGCGGCTTACGCAGCATTTCCCAGCGGAACTGATAGTAGCTCTCTAACTCTTCTGCTGTTTGCGGTACACGAAGGTGATACATAGTCGTACTCTCTTTTGTTACCCGCAGCCTGCCCGGAAGCTGGGTCATACTTGCAACCAAAAGGTCACGGGACCATCATTGACCAAAGAAACCTGCATATCCGCAGCGAATCTTCCGGTCTGGGTGTTCATTTCCTGCTGGCGACAGCGGGCGACGAAATACTCATACAGCGCCTCAGCACGGTCAGGAGCGGCGCCTTTCGAGAAGCTTGGCCGCATTCCCCGCTCGGTATCCGCCGCCAGCGTAAATTGCGAAACCACCAGCACGCTGCCGCCCGCCTGCTGAACGTTCAGGTTCATTTTCCCCTCCGCATCGCTGAAGATGCGGTAGCCCAGCACGCGCTCGCAGAGGCGATTCGCTTTTTGTTCATCATCGTCTTTTTCGACCCCCAGCAGCACCAGAAGCCCCGGGCCAATTTCGCCCGTCACTTCGTCCGCCACGGTAACGCTTGCACGGGATACGCGTTGAATTAATGCAATCATGGTTGTTCTGTTTCTTCTGTTTTAAGTTTGCGGTATTCACCGAGAGTGACAGTAATTTCAGCGCCAAGCAAGACGATACACCAGGTCCAGTACACCCAGACGAACAAAATCGGCACCACCGAAATCACGCCATAAATGAGCTGATAGGACGGAAAGGTGGTGATATAGAGGGCAAACGCTTTTTTACCTGCCTCAAACAGCAGCGCCGCCACCAGCGCCCCGATCACCGCGTCGCGGTTACGTACCTGGGTGGTGGGTACAATACTGTAGAGCAGCCAGAATGCCGCCCAGGAGAGGATCAGCGGGAAAAGGCGGAGCAGATTATCAATTACGCCGTCCAGGTCGCTTGCCCAGCGCAGCGACAGCAGATAGGAACTGATCGCCAGGCTGGCGCCCGCCAGCAGCGGACCAAGGGTCAGGATCATCCAGTAAACGGCAAAGGAGTAAACTTTGGGGCGACTGCGCGTGCTGCGCCAGATGGTGTTTAGCGCGCTGTCGATCGAGTACATCAGCAGCAGCGAGGTGACGATCAGGCCAAAGGCGCCTACGGCGGTCATGCGGCTGGAATTGGCGACGAACTGCTCGATATATCCCTGGATCACATCCCCGGTCGCCGGAATAAAATTGGCGAAGATAAAATGGCGGATCTGCACGCTGACTTCGGAGAACATGGGGAAGGCCGCAAATAGCGCGAACACGACGGCAATCAGCGGCACCAGGGACAGTAATGACACATAGGCGAGGTTCCCCGCCAGGGTCGTCATATGGTCTTCATCAATACGCCGCCACAGCAGCTTTAGCCACGCCAGCAGCGGCCGGGTATGGTGGAGTAATTTTTGATGAACGGTTCTTAGCATAGCTGTTTCGCGAAATAGTCAGGGATGGTCTTCTTCCCGGTCACCAGAATGCTGGTGATCCCCAACCGGTTAGCCCCTGCTATATTATCGACGTTATCATCAAAAAAGACCGTATCTGCGGCGGAAAAGCCCTCTTCGTCCAGTACTCGCTGATAAATTTGCGCTTCAGGCTTACGCATTCCCATCTCCTGTGACAGATAGATGCGATCGGCGGCAGCGCGCACTTCCGGGTATTCATCCGGCCAGAACGTGGTGTGAAGACGATTGGTATTGGAGAGCACCACCACGCGATGGCCCTGGGCACGCAGTTTTTGCATGATCGCAATCACTTCCGGACGCAGCGCGACAAACACCGCCTGCCAGCCGTGAGCAAACTGCTCATAGCTGAGGGACATATTCATTTCATGACACATGGCGGCGGCAAAGTCTTCATCGCTGAGCTCGCCGCGCTCATGCTGATGGAAAGCCTCTCCCATGGTGAAATGCTGCTTCAGCGTCGCCAGCGGGATGCGGGTTAAATCGCTCCAGGCCCCCAATACCCGGTTGAAGTCAATGTCGACAATCACATTACCTAAATCAAAGATATAGAGCATTTTCGTCTCCTTCCGCGCCGTGGAAAATTAACTTTAGCGGGAAAGATGAGGTTTGACTATGCATAAACCTGAAACAACAAGCCACTCGCGAACAAAGCCGCATAATGCGGCTTTGAATAAGCAGAATCAGGCTGGCGGTTATTCTGTCGCAGCGCGCAGCGTTTTCCTGCCACCGCGAATGCGTTTAACCAGCATGACCGAAACGAACGCGCCACAGAGCGCAAAGCACGCCATGATGCCAAAGACTATCTTGTAGCCTGTCAGACCAGGGTTGAGATCGAGAATGTAGCCATACAGGCTGTAGCAGAACATGGCCGGTGCGTAGCCAATGAAACTCCCCAGCGCCATGGCGGCGCCGGTCCGGTTCTCCGCGATGTTGGCTTCACCGATCGGGGCAAAGAAGACCGCTCGCTGGGTAAACACAATTGCGCCAAATCCCAGGGTGCAGATCATGCCGAGGTAGACTGGCATGCTTTCGTGGGGCAGCAATATTAACGCCACCAGGGCTACGGTGCTGGCACAGAAGGTATAGAAGAGATATTTGCTTGGCGACTTGAGGATTTTATCGGCTATCAGGCCGCCAATCGGCCCACCCACCATTTTCAAACAATACTGGTTAATGATGCCGTAGGCGCCCACCAGCGCCACCGGCAACAGGTAGATATTTTTCAGGAAGGGAATAAAGAAAGTGAGCCCACAGTAAACCGCATAAACAAAGAAGACGTTGAACGCGATAAGCCAGATGGTTTTATCTTTTAAGACCGAAGAGATGCTACTTTTCTCTGTGGCGCTGTCGACGGTAGCTTTCTCAGGCGCATCCTCATCCTTTTCTTTCAGCATAAAAAACAGCATGATCCCGACAACAATCACGATCAGAGCGTAGAACCAGATCCCGGCTTTAAACCCCAGCAAACCGCTGCCAAACCAGGTGAAAATAGCCAGGGCAGAGAAAGCAATAATCGTGTCGACAATCCCCCGCCCGGTCTCAAAGAAACCAAACAAACGCCCCTGCTGTTCGCTGTTGCCCAACCGGCTTACCGACTTTAATAGCACCGGCCAGTTCATCATGTCGCAGGTAACGCCAAAGAGAGCCCAAACAAAGAGAATTCCCCAGTAGCCTGGCATAGTCGTCAGATAGATCCCCAACAAGCCTGTCGCAATCAGCGATAGCGACATGGTGTAGCGGCGAGGCAGTTTATCGGCAAAGTAAATTGACAGGAAAAAACCAATCGTGGTCACCACGGAGTTCACCGACATGGCATTGCCTATCTGGCCATTAGTCAGATGGAAATAGTCCTGCATCGGAATATAAAAAGCATCTTTCAGAGAAGGCAGTTTATAAATGGTGCCACCGCACAGGGTTAATAAACTGAATATAGCCCATTTCTTTTTTGTGAGCATAAGTTCCCCTAATGATTGAACATCATTTGGTTTAAGGAAAATAACAGACCATCATCATTTATTAAAAATGATGTCCCGGCATAACGAATTATTAGTAAATTTAGTGTGCCAGCGCCGTAAGCGCTTCGTCTTTTATTCTCTGCAACGTCTCTTTGACATAATGGAGCTGCGCTATCGCATCCTCTTTTTCTTTTAGCAGTCGCGCTTCAAGCTGATCGGCGTCTGGCAGTGGGGTTTCGCTCATTTGTCGCCAGGGGATCCACGGGTTGTCCCCCTCCGAGGCAAAACGGAACGGGGGGGCATAGTAATCCACTTCTTCTTCCAGACCGTATGCCATGACCTGCGGATGATCATCACCAAGACAAATTAATTCCGTCAGCAGCGCCTTAAACGGCATATCGCCCTGGCCTGAATTACAGGCCCGATGCCCAAGCCCACCGTTCTCAGTAATAATACAAGCGTCTTTGATATGAACCTGCGTAATGTAAGGTGACATCAACGCTAACGCCTCAAGCGGTCGCTCATTAGCGTTGATCATATTGGCGAAGTCAAAAAGGAGCGATAGCGATGGCATCTCGCTTTGTTTAATTAAATTCACCAGTTCAGCGCTTTTGAGATCTTCATGTTGCTCAAGGGTGAAGGTCAGGCCGGTATGGCTATAAGCCTTTTTAATGTATTGAATATCTGCTGAAATTTTTTCCATTACGTCATGTAAATGGCCTTCATAACGCGGATAAAAACGAACGGAAGTCGCTCCTGTTTTTAAAGCGATAGTCGCGGCCTGATCGATGGTCTGTTTATCGGAGGCGCTGGTTTCGATGTGAATATCCAGCTGCAACGCTTTCGCTTTGTCAGCAAACCCGGCTAACTGGGCATCATTCATATTGCTCAGCGAATAACGCTCACCATCAAGAACGTGTATTTTCACCCCCTTTAAATGCAGACTATCTGCAATGGTCAGTAAATCATTAGGTAAAATACGTTCAAGCCGCATATTCAAATGATAGGCATAAGCATGAAGGTAGAGTGGTATATTATCAATACGGGAAAGGATCTTCCCGGCGTTATCTTTAGTGACCATAAAATACCTACAAGTTAATAAACAGATCCACAGCCTCAAATCGCCAGTATTCGAGATCTATTTGCACAATATTGCCGGCACTATCGGCACGGTGTTTTTCTATCAGAATAGCCGGCAGACCTGCAGAGCCACCGATGAATTTGCTCACATCGCCCGACATTCTGACGGGTCTAAAAGCCAGTTTTTTTATCACCACAGGCTTATGATATTCACGCTCCCAGACGGAGGAAAAAGATTGGTTCTTCAACCGGTCAATAAAATCTGGCGCGACGTTAGGGTTGATAAAGGTCTCATGGTAGAAAACTTTATGCCCTTCCAGCGCTCCCCAGCCGGTGACCAGATATAAATCATCAGACGGAGTGACATCCAGCAGGGGTTTAGCGGCGTCGGGATAGTCTCGGGTTCGCTGTTTTTCAATAAAGCCCCACGAAGGTTCTCTTCCCTGCTCAATGGCGGCCCGCTGAAAGCTCGCGGGGAGCTCAGGACTGTAGTTAAAACGCGGCTGCGCGACAAACCATCCTTTCCGGTCTTTACGAAAGATCCTCGATTCCGCTTCCAGGCTGAGCAGCGCCTGACGCAGCGTCATGCGTTTGATCCCCAGCAGTTCGCCAAGCTCTCTCTCTGAAGGCAGTTTTCCACCCGCAGCCGTCAGCCCTTGCTTAAGCCACAGATCCAGTTTCTCTTTTGCATTTTCGACAGTAGAAAGATTTTCAGTCATTGTTTAATTCATTTGGTTTAAACCAGATGACTCATCTTACTCTTCTGCAAAAAAAGAAAGCAATTCCTCGGACAAACTTTAGGTATAAATGTGACCAGGGTCTCCTGGAGGCCCCGGGTTAGCGCAGCGATTGTCAGATCTCACCCATAAAAAAACCCCGCCGGAGAGGCGGGGTTTAGCGAACAGCAAGAAGAATCAATTACTCTTCTTTTGCACCGCGCATTGCGCGTTTACGGTCGTTCTCGGTCAGGTGACGTTTACGGATACGGATAGAGGTCGGAGTGACTTCTACCAGTTCGTCGTCATCGATGAACTCCAGAGCCTGCTCCAGGGTCATCTTAACCGGCGGAACCAGAACCGTGGCTTCGTCAGTACCGGACGCACGCATGTTGGTCAGTTTTTTACCGGTCAGGCAGTTTACCGTCAGGTCGTTAGAACGGCTGTGAATACCGATGATCTGGCCTTCGTAAACTTCCGCACCGTGACCGAGGAACAACTTACCGCGATCCTGCAGGCCGAACAGCGCGAACGCTACCGCTTTACCCTGACCGTTGGAGATCAGCACGCCGTTGTTACGCTGGCCCACTTCGCCCGGACGAACGTCGTCGTAGTGGCTGAAGGTGGAGTACAGCAGACCGGTACCGGAGGTCATGGTCATGAACTCTGAACGGAAGCCGATCAGACCGCGGCTTGGGATCACGTAGTCGAGACGTACGCGGCCTTTTCCGTCCGGATTCATGTTTTTCAGGTCGCCTTTACGCTCGCCCAGCGCCTGCATAACAGAACCCTGGTGCTGCTCTTCGACGTCCAGCGTCACGTTCTCGAACGGCTCTTGTTTACGGCCATCGATTTCACGGAAGATAACTTTCGGACGAGAAACCGCCATCTCGAAACCTTCGCGACGCATGTTTTCAATCAGAACGGACAGATGCAGTTCACCACGGCCGGAAACGCGGAACGCATCAGCGTCTTCGGTTTCTTCAACGCGCAGCGCCACGTTGTGCACCAGCTCTTTGTTCAGGCGGTCCAGAATCTGGCGAGAGGTAACGAACTTACCTTCTTTACCGCAGAACGGAGAGGTGTTGACGTTGAAGAACATGGAAACGGTCGGCTCATCAACGGACAGGGCCGGCAGCGCTTCGACATTCTGCGGGTCGCAGATGGTGTCGGAGATGTTCAGCTCGCCCAGACCGGTGATCGCGATGATGTCGCCAGCTTCAGCTACGTCGCTCTCGATACGCTCAAGCCCCAGGTGAGTCAGCACTTTACCGACTTTACCGTTACGGGTTTTGCCTTCGCTATCGATGATAGTGACCTGCTGGTTCGGCTTCACTTTACCGCGTTTGATGCGGCCGATGCCGATGACGCCAACGTAGTTGTTGTAGTCCAGCTGGGAGATCTGCATCTGCAGCGGACCGTCAAGGTCAACGTCCGGCGCCGGCACGCGATCGACAATCGCCTGGTACAGCGGGGTCATGTCGTCAGCCATGTCTTCGTGGTCCAGACCCGCGATACCGTTCAGCGCGGACGCGTAAACGATCGGGAAGTCCAGCTGTTCGTCGGTCGCGTCGAGGTTAACGAACAGGTCGAACACCTGATCGACAACCCAGTCCGGACGCGCGCCCGGGCGGTCAACTTTGTTGATGACCACGATCGGCTTCAGACCGTGGGCAAAAGCTTTTTTGGTCACGAAGCGCGTTTGCGGCATCGGGCCATCAAAGGCATCTACCACCAGCAGCACAGAGTCAACCATGGACATAACACGCTCAACTTCACCTCCGAAGTCGGCGTGCCCAGGGGTATCAACGATGTTGATACGGTAATCATTCCATTTGATTGCGGTGTTTTTCGCGAGGATGGTAATCCCACGCTCTTTCTCCAAATCGTTGGAGTCCATCACACGTTCTTGTGCTTCAGTACGTGCGTCGAACGTACCGGATTGCTGTAGCAGCTTGTCAACCAGGGTAGTTTTACCATGGTCAACGTGCGCGATGATGGCGATATTACGCAGATTTTCGATCACAACTTTGCCTCAGGCATTAGAAATAGCGCGTTATTGTACACGTATTAAGCGAAGGACTGAACAGGATCACAAACATCCTCCGCAAACAAGTATTGCAGAGTTTCTTTGTGACCGCTTTCACGGAGCGATAAAAGGGCACCGTAACAAAAATTGCACCAAAATGGTGCTCAATGTTCACACTGAGGCACTATTTTGGTGCATTATCTCCATCATGGTGCAGTCCTTTTGCACTATGGTGCGCATGATACAGCGTTTTATGGGGCATTTAAAAGTTGGCACAGATTTCGCTTTATATTTTTTAAGGCAACAACGCCACTTTTAAGCAGTATGAAGTTTTCGTTACCACGACGACAATGACCAATCCGGGAGAGTTTAAGTATGTCCGCTGAACACGTTTTGACGATGCTGAACGAGCACGAAGTGAAGTTTGTCGATCTGCGCTTCACCGATACCAAAGGTAAAGAACAGCACGTCACGATTCCGTCTCATCAGGTAAATGCCGAATTCTTCGAAGAAGGCAAAATGTTTGATGGCTCCTCGATTGGTGGCTGGAAAGGTATCAACGAATCTGACATGGTCCTGATGCCGGACGCTTCCACCGCGGTCATTGACCCGTTCTACGAAGAACCGACCCTGATCATCCGCTGCGATATCCTCGAGCCAGGCACCCTGCAGGGTTATGACCGTGACCCGCGCTCCATCGCGAAACGCGCTGAAGAGTACCTGCGCGCTACCGGCATCGCTGACACCGTCCTGTTCGGGCCAGAACCAGAATTCTTCCTGTTCGACGACATCCGTTTCGGCGCCTCTATCTCCGGCTCCCATGTCGCGATCGATGATATCGAAGGTGCGTGGAACTCCTCCACCAAATACGAAGGCGGTAACAAAGGTCACCGTCCGGGCGTGAAAGGGGGTTACTTCCCGGTTCCGCCAGTAGACTCTTCTCAGGATATCCGCTCCACCATGTGTATGATCATGGAAGAGATGGGCCTGGTTGTTGAAGCTCACCACCACGAAGTGGCTACCGCAGGTCAGAACGAAGTGGCAACCCGCTTCAACACCATGACCAAAAAAGCGGACGAAATTCAGATTTACAAATACGTTGTTCACAACGTCGCTCACCGCTTTGGTAAAACCGCGACCTTTATGCCGAAACCAATGTTCGGCGACAACGGCTCCGGCATGCACTGCCATATGTCTCTGGCGAAAAACGGGACTAACCTGTTCTCCGGCGACAAATACGCAGGTCTGTCTGAGCAGGCGCTGTTCTACATCGGCGGCGTAATCAAACACGCTAAAGCCATCAACGCCCTGGCGAACCCGACCACCAACTCCTACAAGCGTCTGGTCCCGGGTTACGAAGCGCCGGTTATGCTGGCTTACTCTGCCCGTAACCGCTCTGCCTCCATCCGTATTCCGGTGGTGACCTCTCCGAAAGCGCGTCGTATCGAAGTGCGCTTCCCGGACCCGGCTGCTAACCCGTACCTGTGCTTTGCGGCGCTGCTGATGGCTGGCCTCGATGGTATCAAGAACAAAATCCATCCGGGCGAAGCAATGGACAAAAACCTGTACGACCTGCCGCCGGAAGAAGCGAAAGAGATCCCGCAGGTTGCCGGTTCTCTGGAAGAAGCCCTGCAGGCCCTGGATGCTGACCGCGAGTTCCTGACGGCTGGCGGCGTATTCACCAATGACGCTATCGATGCTTACATCGCCCTGCGTCTGGAAGAGAACGACCGCGTACGCATGACTCCGCATCCGGTTGAGTTCGAACTGTACTACAGCGTCTAATTTTGCTGTAAATCCAGGGTATGTCGTGTTGTGGCGCGGGATGCCCGGGATATTTTGTTGCCGTGGAAACTTTCAGCCCATCTCAGGATGGGCTTTTTTCTCCACCAACACGCTGATCTCGCGAGCTTTTTACCGATAAAAAGCTATACTGCACTAAATTGGTGCACTCTTTTTCAGGAGACTGTCGAATGGCAACAGGCACACTGCCCGATGCTGGGCAGATCCTCAACTCTCTTATCAACAGTATCTTACTGGTCGATGATGACCTGGCGGTGCACTTTGCCAACCCTGCGGCGCAGCAGCTGCTGGCGCAGAGTTCGCGCAAGCTGTTTGGCACCCCGTTACCTGAGCTGTTGAGCTATTTCTCATTAAATATTGGGCTGATGCAGGAGAGTCTGCAGGCGGGCCAGGGTTTTACCGATAACGAAGTGACGCTGGTTATCGATGGCCGCTCGCATATCCTGTCGCTGACCGCCCAGCGGCTGCCGGAAGGCTTTATTCTGCTGGAAATGGCGCCGATGGATAACCAGCGCCGCCTGAGCCAGGAGCAACTGCAGCACGCGCAGCAGGTCGCCGCCCGCGATCTGGTCCGCGGCCTGGCGCACGAGATTAAAAACCCGTTAGGCGGCCTGCGCGGCGCGGCACAGCTGCTCAGCAAAGCCCTGCCCGACCCGGCGCTAACGGAATATACCAAAGTGATCATCGAGCAGGCCGACCGGCTGAGAAATCTGGTCGATCGCCTGCTCGGCCCACAGCATCCGGGCATGCACGTTACCGAAAGCATCCACAAGGTCGCCGAACGGGTAGTGAAACTGGTCTCGATGGAGTTGCCGGACAACGTGAAGTTGATCCGTGATTACGACCCCAGCCTGCCGGAGCTCCCCCACGACCCGGATCAAATTGAACAGGTGTTGCTGAACATCGTCCGTAATGCGCTGCAGGCGCTGGGGCCGGAAGGGGGCGAAATTGTTCTCCGCACCCGGACCGCTTTCCAGCTGACGCTGCACGGGGTGCGTTATCGCCTCGCCGCCCGTATTGACGTCGAAGATAATGGCCCGGGTATTCCGCCCCAGCTCCAGGATACGTTGTTTTATCCGATGGTCAGCGGCCGCGAAGGCGGTACTGGCCTGGGCTTATCTATCGCCCGCAGCCTTATCGATCAGCACTCCGGCAAAATTGAATTCACCAGCTGGCCGGGTCATACCGAATTTTCGGTATACCTGCCTATTCGGAAGTAGAGGTGTTTATGCAACGAGGGATAGCCTGGATCGTTGATGACGATAGCTCCATCCGCTGGGTGCTTGAACGCGCGCTCACCGGAGCCGGCTTGAGCTGCACAACGTTCGAAAGCGGCAATGAGGTGCTAGATGCCCTCACCACCAAAACCCCGGATGTACTGCTGTCAGATATCCGTATGCCGGGAATGGATGGTCTGGCGCTGCTCAAACAGATTAAGCAGCGTCATCCGATGCTTCCGGTCATCATAATGACCGCGCATTCCGATCTGGACGCCGCGGTCAGCGCTTATCAGCAGGGCGCGTTTGATTATCTGCCCAAACCTTTTGATATCGATGAAGCTGTCGCCCTCGTCGACCGGGCGATTAGCCACTATCAGGAGCAGCAGCAGCCGCGAAATGCGCCGATAAGCAGCCCCACCGCCGATATCATTGGCGAGGCGCCGGCCATGCAGGATGTCTTTCGCATTATTGGCCGTCTGTCGCGCTCATCCATCAGCGTGCTGATCAATGGCGAATCCGGTACCGGTAAAGAGCTTGTCGCTCATGCCCTGCATCGCCATAGCCCGCGCTCAAAAGCGCCGTTTATCGCGCTGAATATGGCGGCGATCCCCAAGGACCTGATTGAGTCCGAGCTGTTCGGCCATGAAAAAGGGGCCTTTACCGGCGCCAATACCGTCCGTCAGGGTCGCTTTGAACAGGCTGACGGCGGCACGCTGTTCCTGGATGAAATTGGCGATATGCCGCTGGATGTCCAGACTCGTCTGCTGCGCGTTCTGGCGGATGGCCAGTTTTATCGCGTGGGCGGCTACGCGCCGGTGAAGGTCGATGTGCGGATCATCGCCGCCACCCATCAGAATCTGGAGCAGCGGGTGCAGGAGGGGAAATTCCGTGAAGATTTATTCCACCGCCTGAACGTGATCCGGGTGCATTTGCCGCCGCTGCGCGAGCGTCGGGAAGATATTCCACGTCTGGCCCGCCATTTTCTGCAGATTGCCGCCCGCGAGCTAGGTGTTGAAGCCAAACAGCTGCATCCGGAAACGGAGACAGCGCTGACCCGCCTGGCGTGGCCGGGCAACGTTCGCCAGCTGGAAAACACCTGTCGCTGGCTCACCGTCATGGCCGCCGGCCAGGAGGTGCTGACGCAGGATCTGCCGAGCGAACTGTTTGAGACCACCATTCCTGATAGCCCGACGCAGATGCAGCCAGACAGCTGGGCGACGCTGTTGGGTCAGTGGGCCGATCGGGCGCTGCGTTCCGGTCATCAAAACTTGCTTTCAGAAGCGCAACCCGAAATGGAACGCACGCTGCTGACGACCGCCCTGCGTCATACTCAGGGACATAAACAGGAGGCTGCGCGCCTGCTGGGATGGGGTCGTAATACCCTGACGCGTAAGCTAAAAGAGTTGGGTATGGAGTAGGGTTAAACGGCGTGATGAAAAATAGCCGATCAGCGCAAAGTGCTGCTATTTTGTACTTTACTGTTCCGATGAGTTGAGTATGATCGTGCCCGGCATTAGGGGAGAGCATCATGTTTGAATCACTGGTGAGTATGATATCGAGCGGCGCCGCTGCGAGTCACACACCACAAACGGCAGTCGCTGCCGTTCTGTGCGCTGCGCTGGTCGGGCTGTTCAGCTAATTGTTCCCCCTCTCCTGCGGGAGAGGGGGAAAACATTAAATCACCCTTGAGAACTGCTGCATCCGAGCCTTTTGCCGCAGATAGGCATCAAAGCACATACAGATGTTGCGGATCAGCAGGCGGCCTTTCGCCGTTACCTGGATAGCCTTACTCTCCACCACCACCAGCCCGTCATGCGCCAGCGGCGCCAGCAGTTTCAGGTCCTCAGCAAAATAAGACTGAAAATCCACGGCCCACTGCGCTTCGACTGCATCAATATCCAGACGGAAGTTACAGATCAACGCCTTAATTACGTCGCGACGCAGACAGTCGTCCCGGGTTAACGCGATCCCGCGCCACAGGGCGTTCCCTTGCTCTGCCACCTGCTGGTAGTACTGCTTTAGCTCTTTTTGGTTCTGGGCGTAGCTGTCGCCAATCATGCTGATCGCGGACACGCCCATCCCCAGCAAATCGGTATCGCCCTGAGTGGTGTAGCCCTGGAAATTGCGATGCAGTACGCCGTGACGTTGCGCGACCGCTAATTCATCATCAGGACGCGCGAAGTGGTCCATGCCGATGAACTGATAGCCTGCCGCCGTCAGCGAGCCGATGGTCTCCTGGAGGATCTCCAGCTTCTGTTCAGCGGAGGGCAGATCGGCATCTTTAATTTTGCGCTGTGCGGCAAAGAGCGTGGGCAGATGCGCGTAGTTAAACACGCTCAGGCGGTCAGGATTGAGCTCGGCGACCTTTTGCAGGGTAAAGGCAAAGCTCTCCGGCGTTTGTTTCGGCAGGCCGTAGATGAGGTCGATATTGGTCGAGGTAAATCCAATCTCCCGCGCATGACGGAGCAAATCAAAGATGAACGCTTCGTCCTGTTCGCGGTTAACCAGACGCTGAACCTCTTTATTAAAGTCCTGCACGCCCATACTCAGGCGGTTGAATCCCTCAGCGCGTAAATGATCGAGGACATCCAGCTCGATTTCACGCGGATCGACCTCGATGGAGATCTCGGCTTCGGCGCTGAAATGAAAATGGGTACGCAACAGATCCATCAGGCGACTGATTTGCGCCTTGTTGAGATAGGTCGGCGTGCCGCCTCCCCAATGCAGTTGCTTAACCTGACGGTTGGCAAACAGCGGCGCACGGTGGATGATCTCCTGTTCAAGGAGATCGAGATACTGATCGGCCTTATGCTGCTGGCGGGTGACGATCTTATTGCAGCCGCAGAAATAACACAGCTTATGGCAAAACGGGATATGCACGTACAGCGACAGGGGACGCTGTGGGTAACGGGCCACAGCGGCATCGAATTCCGCCGCGCCGAATTGTGGTGAAAACTCCAGCGCGGTGGGATACGAGGTATAGCGCGGCCCGGAATAGTTATATTTCTGGATCAGGGCCAGATCCCAGTCGATTATCTGCTCAGACATGCTCACTCCTTCCGATGGTGCCGCCGACGGGTACGCCGTCCCGGCCCCACCGCACCGCGGGTCATGAGCCGGTTGCGCAGCCATTTCTGACGCCGCGACAACCGTCGTAGTTTAACGAATAACCACAGCAGATAACATATAACCAGAAGGGTTATAAGCAGTACCGGGAATCCGATGGGATGCAAATGTTAGTTTCCACCCTTCAGCAGACGCATCATATCTTCCTGACGCTCTTCCTCTTCTTCATCTTCGTCATCGTAAGAGAGGCCGAGCTGCTGCATCAGCTCATCAATGCGATCCAGTTTGGCATCCACCCAGCTCTGCTCTTCAGCATTCAGGGTACCGCCCTCTTCCAGACGTTCCAACAGCGCGTCCAGGCGCTCATCATTCTCCAGCAACTCCAGCTCAGCCTGCGGTGAAAGCATAGGTTTCTCGCTCTTTGGTTTATGCTGCTTGGGAGCTGGAGCGCTGCTTTCGCTCACGCCCAGCGGGATGGGTTTTTTGCTGCCCACGCGTGGATCTTGCGCCTGGCGCTGTTTTTTACCTGCTGAAGCCGCATCGCCGCCGTTCGCGCGACTTCCTGCCGCGTGGCCACGATGTTTCTTCTGCCGTTTGCGATCGCGAGCTTCCTGATTTAACTCTTCACGCGACTTGCGGCCGGATTTGCCACGGGTGGCGGATGTCGGTTTTTTCATGGTATGTAATCTTCAGACAGTATTATTCAGTATAGAATTGAGGCGGAATCTAGCAGAAAGCAAGCAAAGAAAAAAGGCGACAGATTACTCTGTCGCCTTTTTCCTCACTGACCACCCTTAACGGGCTCTTCTTTCCCTGTTCGCTAACGACTTACCCTGTCTTTCCCTTAGCGTCCAACGGTCCCTGTTTCTTCCTTTTCCCTTTGAAACGTTTCCAAAACGCGCGTCATCCTGACAATCCTGTGGTCTTCGCCTCCTGGCGCTTCCTGACCCCTCGTCCTGAGTCCTCATCCTTTTCAGCATCCCCGCCGTTGTGTATTACTTTACCCTGTTGACAAAAATCGACAACCAGTCTGGCCGTTAAAATTCCACTTTTCAGATTTCTCTACTCTTTTAATCTATTTATTTTCAGTGGGTTATAATTTATTAGTCTTATTTTTCTCAGGCATGTCCTATACGAAGAATAGCCAATGTCTCACAAAGCGCATGGTTTTTACTTACAGAACCGGCGTGCGGTAAAAACAGCCTTTTTCTGCTGTTCAGGTATAATCCCTGCCATAGCCTGTTTTAACGGAGACGACCGTCTTGACCAACTGGAATTATCAACTGACGCACTTTGTCACTAGCGCGCCAGATATCCGCCATCTTCCTGCCGATACCGGTATTGAAGTGGCATTCGCCGGCCGCTCCAATGCGGGAAAATCCAGCGCGCTGAATACGCTGACCAACCAGAAAAGCCTGGCGCGGACCTCCAAAACTCCCGGACGTACACAGCTGATTAACCTGTTCGAAGTCGCCGAAGGCAAACGCCTGGTCGACCTTCCCGGCTACGGTTATGCGCAAGTCCCGGAAGAGATGAAGATCAAGTGGCAGCGCGCGCTGGGAGAATACCTGGAAAAACGCCTGTGCCTGAAGGGCCTGGTGGTCCTGATGGACATTCGCCACCCGCTTAAGGATCTCGATCAGCAGATGATCCAATGGGCGGTAGAAAGCGATATTCAGGTGCTGGTGCTGCTGACCAAAGCCGATAAGCTCGCCAGCGGCGCGCGTAAAGCGCAAGTGAATATGGTGCGTGAAGCAGTCCTGGCCTTCAATGGCGATGTTCAGGTTGAACCCTTCTCTTCGCTGAAAAAATCTGGCGTGGATAAGCTGCGACAGAAGCTGGATAGCTGGTTTAACGAAATCCCGCCGCAGGAAGCAGAGAGCACCGTAGACGAGTAATCGTCACCAACAGCCGGATAAGAGCGTGCCGCGCCTTGTCCGGGTTCCTCTCCAGAGTCAAGCACAAGCGTGTCCTTCTTTTTGCCACTTTTCTTTCGCGCAATAAAAAACGCCCCGGTCATAAATGACCGGGGCGGCTAAAATATTCAGCCAAATCCGATTACGTGAAGTAAAAGGTCTGAAAGATAGAACATCTTACCTCTGTACCCTACGCGAATAACTTTACTCTTCTTTCGCTCACGGATAAAGCATTTTTTGTAGTTTTTTTTCACTATTTACATAGCAAATTCAAATGATCCTCACAAAACTCTATAAGTTATGTTGCTTACTTACAGAAAATCGCGTTGTGCTTTGTATACTTAGTGCGCTTGATCCCAGTTTTCTCCGCTGCCCACTTCCACCAGCAACGGTACCGCCAGCGTAGTGCTGTTCTCCATCAGTTCGTGGATCTTTTTCGATACGGCATCGAGCTCATCCTTATGCACTTCAAAGACCAGTTCATCGTGAACCTGCATGATCATTCGCACGCGAGGTTTCTCGCTCCGCAGCCATTCATCAACGGCAATCATCGCCCGCTTGATGATATCCGCAGCCGTCCCCTGCATCGGGGCGTTAATCGCCGCACGTTCCGCACCGGCACGACGAGCGCCATTGCTGGACTTGATATCCGGCAAATAGAGTCGACGGCCATCCAGCGTTTCAACATACCCTTGCTCCTTCGCCTGTGCGCGGGTGCGCTCCATATACTCCAGGACGCCCGGATAACGCTCGAAATAAAGATCCATGTACTTCTGCGCTTCTTTACGCGGGATGTTCAGCTGGCGGGCCAGGCCAAAGGCGCTCATGCCATAGATCAGACCGAAGTTGATAGCTTTAGCACTGCGCCGCTGTTCGCTGCTGACGCTGTCCAGCGGTAAGCCAAACACTTCAGCCGCCGTCGCCCGGTGAATATCCTTCCCTTCCGCGAAGGCGGTCAGCAGGCCTTTATCCCGCGACAGGTGCGCCATAATGCGCAGCTCGATTTGCGAGTAGTCCGCCGAGACAATAACGTAATCTTCTGGCGCGATAAACGCCTGGCGAATACGGCGCCCTTCTTCGTTACGCACCGGAATGTTTTGCAGGTTTGGATCGGTAGACGACAAACGGCCGGTGGCGGTAACCGCCTGATGATAGGAGGTATGTACGCGGCCCGTTTTGGGATTAATCATCAGCGGCAGCTTATCGGTATAGGTCGACTTCAGCTTCGCCAACCCACGGTACTCCAGAATCACTTTCGGCAACGGATAATCGAGCGCCAGCTCTTCCAGTACCTCTTCAGAGGTGGACGGCGCACCGCCCGGCGTCTTCTTCAGCGGCTTGATACCCTGTTTTTCAAACAGGATCGTTTGCAGCTGTTTGGTGGAGGAGAGATTAAACGCTTCCCCGGCGATCTCATGCGCCCGCTGCTCCAGCTCAACCAGGCGCTGGGCTATTTCCTGCGAGTGCGCATGCAGCACGGCGGGGTCGATTTTAACGCCATTGCGCTCAACGCGTGACAGCACCGGCACCAGCGGCATTTCAATGTGCTGGAAGATATTCAGCGGACCTTCATGCTGCTGCAGCTTCGGCCACATTTTCAGATGCAACTGGAGCGTGACGTCGGCGTCTTCCGCCGCGTAGCGACCCGCCTCTTCCAGCGCAATCTGGTTAAAGGTGAGCTGATTCTTACCCTTGCCAGCGATCTCTTCGAAGGTAATCGTTTTATGCTTCAGCCAGCGGTCGGAAAGACTGTCCATATCATGGCGGCCCGCCACGCTGTCGAGAATGTAAGATTCCAGCATGGTATCGAACGCAATCCCGCGCAGCTCAATGTCGTAATTAGCCAAAATGCCGCGATCGTATTTGAGATTTTGCCCAACCTTGAGCAGCTTCTCATCCTCCAGCAGCGGTTTAAGCAGCGCCAGCACGCGCTCGCGCGGGATCTGATCCGGCGCATCAAGGTAATCATGCGCTACCGGGACATAGGCGGCCACGCCCGGCTCAACAGCGAATGAAAGGCCGACCATGTTGGCGGAGATGTTATCCAGGCTGTCGGTTTCCGTATCAAAGGCAAAGAGCGGCGCTTGCTTCAGCTTATCGATCCAGGTGAGCAGCGTAGCCTCATCAAGGATGGTGACATAGTGCTCTGCTGAAAGTGCAGTAGCGGCCTCAACCTCTGCTTCCGCTTCTGCCGCTGCTGCAGGCACTGCAGGTTTCGCAGCCGGTTTGCCCCCCTTCGCCTGCAGCCATTTTCCGGCTTCAACGTCGGTGGTCCAGCGCTTAAACTCATACTGTCTGAACAGCGCCAGCAGATCGTCTGCCGCCGGCGGCTGCACCTCCAGCTCTTCGCAAGTGAGCTCCAGCTCGACGTCGGTTTTGATGGTCGCCAGCTGATAAGAGAGATAAGCCACCTCCTTGTTCTGCTCCAGCTTCGCCGCCATCGTTTTCGCGCCGCGGAAGCTCAGTTCAGCGATCTTCTCCGGTTCCGCATACAGCGTATCGAGGCCGCCGAGGCCTTGCAGCAGCGCCTGGGCGGTCTTTTCGCCCACGCCCGGCACGCCAGGAATGTTATCTGAGGAGTCGCCCATCAGCGCCAGGAAATCAATAATCAGCTCTGGCGGGACGCCGTACTTGGTAACCACCTCATCCGGCCCGAGGATAGTGTTGGTCATGGTATTGATCAGGGTGATCCCCGGCGTCACCAGCTGGGCCATGTCTTTATCGCCGGTACTGATCAGCACCGGACGTCCTGCCCTTTCCGCTTCCCGCGCCAGGGTGCCAATCACATCGTCAGCTTCGACACCCGGGACCGCCATCAGCGGCAGCCCCATCGCTTTCACCATCTTATGCAACGGCTCAATCTGCGCGCGCAGATCGTCCGGCATCGGCGGGCGGTGAGATTTGTAATGTTCGAACAATTCATCACGGAAGGTTTTCCCTTTCGCATCAAAGACCACGACGGCATGAGTCGGTTGATACTGCAGAATCAAACTGCGCAGCATATTCAGTACGCCGTACATAGCCCCGGTGGGCTCCCCTGCGCTGTTAGTCAGCGGCGGAAACGCATGATACGCCCGATAAAGATAGGAGGAGCCGTCAACGAGGATGAGAGGGTTTTCTGGGATCTGAACCATAATTTCCGTGCCTGTTTATCAGATTATGGATAAAGGATGCCACAGACGGGCATGAAATCCTGAATTTTTCCCGCATTTCGCGGAAAAGATTCAACGATCGTCGCGATCGCGCGACAACTTAGCTTGTGGATAACTTTGTGCATAGTTTTACAACGTCAGCTTATCCGCCCCTGAAAATAAATGAATAAATAGTATTAGCCATTATTTATCAATAACTTAAAAGAAGATCAACGATCCTGGCATGAATTTGATGACCTAATCTTCCATGTGGATAGAAGATCCTTGTTTTTTTCTGTTCTGGTAAGACCCGTCATTTGCCGCGTTTTCTGGTAAAATCAGCCTCTTGCGCAGCTTAAAGGCGCTCTTTGTCAGCCTAACTTTCTGAATAAACTAACTATGTCGAGATTACTCGCTGCGATAACACTTCCGCTGAGTATCGCCTTAACCATCTTAGTCACCGTTATCTGCTCTGTACCGATCATCGTCGCCGGGCTGATTAAACTGCTGGTCCCCATTCCAGCGGTATGGCGCTCTATATCCGTTTTTTGCAATTTTATGATGTACTGCTGGTGCGAGGGGCTGGCGCTGCTGTTGCATCTCAATCCCTGGCTAAAATGGGACGTCCAGGGTCTGGAAGGCCTGAACAAAAAGAACTGGTATCTGCTGATCAGCAACCACCACAGCTGGGCAGATATCGTGGTGCTATGCGTGCTGTTCCGCAAGCATATTCCGATGAATAAGTACTTCCTTAAACAACAGCTGGCGTGGGTACCGTTCATAGGCCTCGCCTGCTGGGCGCTGGATATGCCTTTTATGCGCCGCTATTCGCGCAGCTATCTTATTCGTCACCCGGAACGCCGCGGTAAAGATGTCGAAACCACCCGCCGTTCATGTGAGAAATTCCGCTCGCACCCAACGACAATCGTCAATTTTGTGGAAGGCTCGCGTTTTACCGACGCAAAAAAGCGCGAGACGCGCTCTCCTTACCACAACCTGTTACCACCGAAAGCGGCGGGTATTGCCATGGCGCTCAATGTTCTCGGCTCGCAGTTCGATAAACTGCTGAACGTTACGCTGTGCTACCCGGAAAATCATGCAAGGCCGTTTTACGACATGCTAAGTGGCCGACTGACGCGCATTGTGGTTCGTATCAATCTGGTACCGATTGGCGAAGAGCTACACGGCGATTACGTCAACGATAAGAACTTTAAGCGTGGTTTCCAGCGCTGGCTGAATGGGCTATGGGAAGAGAAAGACCGTCAGTTAACTGACATCATGCGGGACAAAGCAAGGAAGTCACGGCAAAGTAGATAAAAAAACGCCGGTCAGTGACCGGCGTTTTTTTTATTTCTTCTCAACCAGCTGCTTCACGGTATCCGCATACTGAGCGACGAAGACATCCATATTGCTGGTGTCCATCCCCTGCGGGTTCAGCTGGTACTTACCATTGACGTACATAGCCGGTACCCCCTGCAGCTGCAGATCGGCTGCCGCTTTCTCCTGCTGAGCGACCAGAGATTTCACCACGAAGCTGTTCCATGCGGCATCGTAGTCTTCCCCTTTCACGCCAGCGTCGACGAACACTTTACGAATGTCAGCCAGGCTCTGTACGGTCTGGTTTTTCTGCACCGCTTCGAACATCGGCGCCGTAATTTTATCTTCAACGCCCAGCGCGATGGCCACAGCCCATGCCTGCGTCAGCTCCTTGCCCAGCGGCCCCAGGAACTCGACATGGTATTTGGTCATTTTGGTGCCTTCTGGCAGTTTCTGGCGCACGCTGTCAGAGACATGCAGCACTTCTTCAAACTGATAGCAGTGCGGGCAGTAGAATGAGAAGAATTCGAGCACCTGCGGCTCGCCAGCAACCGGCTTATCAAGGGTGATGTACTGCTTGCCGTCGGTGATCTGGGCAGCGGATGCACTAAAAGCCAGAATCATACCAGCCAGCGCCAGCCAAACTTTTTTCATGATTTACTCTCTCCTGGATATATCACATTAATACATTGGCGTTAACTGAAGCGGGGGTTCCTGTAGAACCTTCACCTGCTCGAGAAAAGTAGACGTCTGCCCTCGCCAGTAATCCTCCCCGTTTAACCAGGGAAAATTAACCGGAAATGCCGGATCGTCCCAGCGTCTGAGCAACCACGCCAGATAATAAACCAGTCGCATGGCGCGTAAAGGTTCAATAAGCGCGATTTCATCGCTGTTAAAGGGGCTGAATTCCTCATAGGCCTCAACGATGGTCTCCAGCTGCATACGCTGTTCAGCCTTATCGCCGTTGAGCAGCATCCACAGATCCTGAATCGCCGGGCCGGTTCGCGCATCGTCTAAATCGACAAACAGCGGCCCATCGCGCCAGAGGATATTGCCTGCATGACAGTCACCATGCAGGCGCAAAGTAGTCCCGCCACCGTGCCATTGCGTCATGACGGCAGCGATGAGTTTATCGGTCGCCTTCAGGAAATCGGCCTTCAGGCCTGAGGGGATAAGCGTCGACTGTTCAAATACCTGGCGTGGTTCCAGCAGATATTCCTGCACGCCAATCTCCGGACGCGCAGAAAAGCGCTGTTTGCGCCCGGTCTGGTGCAGGCGCCCCAGATAACGGCCAACCCACTCCATCTGATCAAGGTTATCCGCCTCGAACTGTCGGCCGCCAAGGCTTGGGAAAACGGCAAAATAAAACCCCTGGTGCTGATGAAGCGTACTGTCGTTAAATAACAGCGGCGCCGCAACGGGCACTTCATCTTCTACAAGCTGAAGCGCAAACTGGTGTTCTTCAAGGATTTGTGCTGCCGACCAGCGCTCAGGACGATAGAACTTCACCACATAACGATGACGCTCTTCGTCCTGGAACTGATAAACGCGGTTCTCATAGCTGTTCAGCGGGGTAAGACCGGAATCCACCCGCATACCCAGATCGAATAACCCATCGATAATGGTATCCGGGCGAAGCGTCTGAAAAGTAAAAGCCTTATCGTGCATCCTGACATCCGATAATCGTACGAATAGTTCAGGATATCATCTCATTGCGCTTTACGCGGCAGCGCTTACAACCTTTTACTCTTTTATTACGCCGCGGGCGCGCAGCAGCGCGGTTTTAAAGTCTTCTTCATAATCCTTCTGAATACCCGGGATGACAGCATCTTTTGAAGAATCACGCATCTTCAGGTGATAGATCAGAATATCGTCGGAAAGATCGCTCAGTTCGCCATCATAGCCAGCCTCTTTCGCCAGTTTCTGCAAAAATTGCATCAGGTTCAGTTCTGGCTCTTTCTGCCAGGCGGGCTGGAGGAGTTCAATTACTTCATTCAGACGTTTACATTTCATGGTCATGCTCCTTACTCTTGATAGGGACAAGTTAACAGGGTCAATCCCACAATGAAAGAGGCGATATTCATATGCAAAGCGAGGCGATAACCGGCGTCGTGCTGGCGGGCGGCAGGGCCACGCGAATGGGCGGCATTGATAAAGGATTACAGTTGCTCAATGGACGTCCTCTCTGGCGACACGTCGCGGAAGCATTAGCTCCGCAGGTAGATGAGTTAGTCATTAGCGCCAATCGTCATCTTGAACAGTGGCGTGCCAGCGGATATCCGGTCTTTCGAGACATACAGGAGGGTTTTCAGGGGCCGCTGGCCGGAATGCTTGCTGTGATGCAGCAGGTCGCGAGCCCATGGTTTGTTTTTTGCCCCTGCGACACGCCGTTCATTCCGTCCTTTTTGGTGGAGCGCTTTATCCAGCAAAAAGGCGCTGCACCGGTGGTTTGGGCCCATGACGGCG
The DNA here is from genome assembly GCF_040064295.1 of Klebsiella sp. JB_Kp031. Lineage (NCBI taxonomy): Bacteria > Pseudomonadati > Pseudomonadota > Gammaproteobacteria > Enterobacterales > Enterobacteriaceae > Klebsiella > Klebsiella sp. JB_Kp031. Next base: position 896 of record NZ_JBEAJW010000031.1, on the reverse strand, counting down.
AACGGGATCATCCCGCCGTTGCATTAGTTCATCGTCAAATCATTCCGGAACTGGAGGCTTATCTGGCACATGGAGAGCGCAGGGTGATGGTTTTTATGCGACAAATGGGTGGGCGCCCGGTGAATTTCAGCGATGTGAAAACTGCTTTCATTAATGTAAATACGCTCGAAGATTTGCAGCAGATGCAGGAGCCATCATGATCCCATTACTGGCGATCGCCGCATGGAGCGGTACCGGAAAAACAACATTATTAAAGCGTCTTATCCCTGAGCTTTGCGCTCTAGGATTAAGCCCGGGACTGATAAAGCACACCCATCATGATATGGACGTGGATAAGCCGGGCAAAGATAGCTATGAACTGCGTAAGGCGGGCGCTGCGCAAACTATTGTCGCCAGCGAACAGCGGTGGGCATTGATGACCGAGACGCCAGAGAAGCCGGAATTAGATCTCACGTGGCTGGTTAGTCGAATGGATGCCAGCAGACTGGATCTGGTTTTGGTCGAGGGTTTCAAGCATGAAGCAGTGCCTAAGATCCTGCTTTTTCGGCAAAACAGCGGCCATTGTGTGGAAGAGTTAACGACTGATGAGCATACGATCGCCGTGGCCAGCGATGTATCGATCGCGACCTCACTTCCGCTGCTGGATTTAAATAATATTCCGCAGATTGCGTCATTTATTGTCGGCTGGTTAGCGAGGCAGTAGCAGGTATTCAGGCGATTTTTTTCCCAAAGGCGGTGCTACGCCCCTGGCCGGGCGACCGGGGCGTAGCCCCATGTCGGATCAGTAGCCCCGGTAAGCGCAGCGCCACCGGGGGGGCATGCCGGCACCCTTCCCGGATGGCACAAACGCAAAAAAGCTCAGCCTTCCGACTGAGCTTTCTGCTTTATTTGATGCC